>CAYQTK010000080.1:7111-17234 GCA_964420375.1 uncultured bacterium | reverse complement strand
GTGATTGGTTGAAATTAATCAACCCGACATTAGCTGGCGGTCAAGGCACTAGAGCCGCTTGCAAGTATTACATCGGTTTTGCCGCAGCTCAATATTTCAGAGGAGCGCGGTTCAACAAAAACACATCTACGGATGAAACCGCATTACTGATAGACAACAACAAGCAAACGGGTTATGCTTAAGTGCCATAGAGGTACCGGCCCGAGTAATAAAGAAAAGTAATGTAAGAGTGAGACAAGGAGATTCCATGCAAAAGGACACAAAAGAGCTTTCCTATTACCTTGCAGCAGGTTACGCCCTGGTCCAGATCGTGACCTGGGAGGAAGAGCGTGCCCTCGATCTTGTCAAGGAGACGGGCAAGCTGTTGTCGCGGTCGGTGAGTACCTGGTCGCTTACCCGCGGTTTCGGTGAGAAGGACGTCTCGCCGGGTTCGGCAATCGAAGCGTTGACCAGGGTCGGCGCTGCCGGAGACCCGCGCCTGTTCGTGTTCCTGGATTTTCACTCCCAGCTCGATGACCCGATTGTGCTCCGCAAGCTGCGGGACCTGGTGCCGCTACTGGAGTCGCGGCACCAGACCGTTATGTTTATCGGGCCGGTGTACTTTTCTCCGGCCGAGTTGGAAAAGGACCTTCTGGTCCTGGACCTGGACCCTCCCGCCGAGGACGAGCTCAAACAGATAATCCTCCAGACACTGGAAGAGGTCCGGACCTCTTCCAATCTCCAGTCCGATTCTTCCTTACAGGAGGCATTAGTCCGGGCGGCGCGGGGACTCACCAGCAGGGAGATGCGGAGGATGGTCAAGCGACTTATTCACGAGAACCCCCGTTTCACCAGGGAGCAGGTCAACCGGGTCCTGGAAGAAAAGCGGCGGATACTGCGTCGTTCCGAGCTCCTCGAGTTCTACGAGATTTCCGAGAACCTGGAAGACGTGGGCGGCCTGGACCTTTTGAAGAGATGGCTCTCCGAGCGGGCCCAGGCTTTCGGTGAAAAGGCCCGCGCTTACGGTTTGCCCGAGCCCAAGGGACTTTTGCTCCTCGGAGCGCAGGGCTGCGGCAAGAGCCTGTCAGCCAAGGCGGTGAGCGGGCTGTGGGGCATTCCCCTTATCCGGCTCGACCTTACCGCCATACTGGGAAAGGAGTCGGAGGGCGAGCAGTTGCAGAGGTCTTTACGAATGGCAGAGGGGCTGGCCCCCTGCGTCCTGTGGATCGACGAGATCGAGAAAGGCTTTTCCCAGCATCGCGTAAGAGGCAGCGAGGCCCACGGAAGAATGGCCCGGGCGTTTGCTTCTTTCCTGACGTGGCTGCAGGAGAAGACCAGCCCGGTCTACGTTATCGCCACTGCCAACTCCATATCAGAGATCCCTCCCGAACTGGTGAGAAAGGGGAGGTTTGACGACATATTCTTCGTGGACCTGCCCATGCAGGCGGAGCGCAGGGAGATTTTTCGAATCCATATTGCCGGCAGAAACCGGGACCCCGAGAAGTACGATCTTGCCGAGCTGGCACGGTCCACCGAGGGATTCTCCGGATCCGAGATCGAACAGGCCGTTATCTCCGCAATGTACCAGGCATTCACCGACGGAAGGGAGTTCGAGACCAAGGACATCCTCCGCTCCGTGTCCGAGACCGTGCCCCTCTCCGAAACCATGGAAGAGGATATCAAAGCATTGCGAGACTGGGCCAAAACCCGAGCCCGCCCTGCGTCGCTGGACACCAAGCTCATGGACCTGCTGGACGGAAACAACAAAGAGTAGTAATTTTTCCGATAAATGCACGCCGCTTGCCCCAAGCCGATGTTCAAAATAACCGGGTGGGTGACGGCCCTTTATTTCAGGTTCCAGTTGGAGAGGATTTTTTTCCAGAGCGAGTGGAGGTCTTCGCTGCTGCTTGACGGTCCCAGGTAGTGACGCAAAAATCGGAGCCGGTCGGTAGTGGTGATCACGTTATGGTTCATCTTCTTGACGATCTTGTCCGCGTTCCTGCAGAGGCTGGTTAAGTTCTTGAGACGGTCGTCGCGCCGGAGACGGAACCTGACCTCGTCGAAGTCCATGAGGTAAAGCCGATAATTGCCTTCCTCGTCCTTGTGCCAGAGCATGTTGTGAGGATGGAAGTCGGGAAGGTATACCCGGTCCTGCGAGTGAGCCCGGACATAGAGCTCTGCCAGCTTCTGCAAGATAATACGCTTCTCCCGGACCCGGTCCACGCTGAGACGGGCTTCGTCGAAGTTCTTTACAAAATAGTTCTGCAGGTTTCCGTCCCGGGCGCCGTTAATGGCCCCGCTTATGTAAACGCTTCTTGTCTGAAGCCCCCACTTTCTCATCCTTGCAAAAGCCACCGGCCGGGGAATGAGAACCCCGGCCTCGGCTAGCAGATGGGCCGCTTTCCAGGACCGCTCGGCACTGGCAAGGACAAACTTGTTTTCTAAAAAGTGTATGATGCCTTTTGCCTGGAAGCTCTTGGCGTAAAAATCGGGATGCTCATTTTCAGAGCGCACATATACCCGGTAGGTTCGGCCCACATTGCTGTGGACCTCTTCCACGGTGCCGGGAAAATCAGGCGATGGAAAAGTACTCGAAGTAAAGAGCTGTTTAATGCCCTGTTCATACTCCGGAGCTATTAGCCCCTCCCATCCGCCTCTCTGAAACTCTATGTAAGCAGAAGGTTTCATGGTCCGACTGAAAAGACTAAGAAAACAAAAAAACACTTCCCTGCAAGCCCGAAAGGGCCTGTTCTGTGTATACTACCAGATTTAATGCTGGATTTGAACCCCCCATCCCCGTGAAGTTTTTGTTCTTTGTTTTATTCCGATGTCGATATAAAGTCTACTTTCCGCCTTTTTCGTCTTGACAAACCTTGAACCGGACCTAGCTTATAGGGTAGATAGTAATAGGAATCGTTCCGAAAAACAGGAAAGGAGTATTAAAATGAGTACGGCTGTTAAAAATCCCGGGGAGTTGAGCAGTGTGGAGATACTGCTCCAAAGCAAGGACGCTTTTTCAAGGACGGACGAGAGGGACGACGCGCTTTTTTATGAAAAGGACAGATTTGTTTCCCATCTCGATACCACTGCACTTGCCACAGTTGAGAAGATAATCGGGGGTCTGATTACGGAGAAATCCCCCGTAATCCTGGACCTGATGTCGGGCTGGGATTCGCATCTTCCCGACAGCCTGAAGCCTTATTACTTGGCCGGAGTGGGTCTTAATAAGAACGAGCTTTATAAAAACCCGGACCTCGACGAGTACGTGCTCCGCGACATCAACAAGGACGCGACTCTTCCTTTCAAGGACAACACCTTTGACGCAGTGCTGAACACCGTGTCGGTAGACTACATGACAAAGCCGGTGGAGCTTTTTAAAGAGGTCAAAAGAGTGCTTAAGCCGGGCGGACTTTTCCTGGTCATTTTCAGCAACCGCTTTTTCCCTCCCAAGGCGGTGAAGGTATGGAAGGAAGCCTCCGACGACGAGCGGGTGGAACTGGTCAAGGAGTTTTTCATTCGCTCCGGATTTACACGGCCGGAGATAGAGGTGTCCATGGGCAGGCCCCGTCCGGAAAACGACAAGTACTCTCATCTGGGCATTCCCAGCGACCCGGTTTACGCGGTTTTCGCGGAGAAGCAAGGCGGCGCCGGCGCCAGAGGGCGCAAGGAGAACCTGGTGGCGATCACTGACAAGGGCTATGACAAGAAGGAAGTCGAGGCCCGCAAAGCACAGGTCAAGGACACGCTCTGCTGCCCTTATTGCGGGGAGAAGCTGTCCAAGTGGGAAGTGCCCGACGATCCTTTTGTGGAGTGGCCGGACGACTTCCTGTATATCTGCTTTAATGACGCCTGTCCCTATATTATCGAAGGGTGGAAGGCCATGTTCGAGCAAGGCATGCCGGGCATGTCCTGCCGGGTCATGTACGTTTCCGGAAAAGACAACATAGTGGCCGTACCCGTCCAGGGACTCAACGATTTTAGAGAAGGGATAAAACAATAGTCCGCAAAGAAACGTTTATAATATACTCAGCGCTGAAATAATTGCGCGTCCTTCAGATAGAGAACGAACAGCGGCAAGAATGTATGTCGTCTCTTCTCTCGACTTGGCAATCAATCGGTTAACACATTGATTTATTAGTGTCCCTGAATAAATTGAAATCAAGGAGCTTGTAACCTATCCTCATGTTGCAAGGCGGGAGAAAACTTGGAAGAGAAAAGAAAGCGGGAGCTGGCCCGCTGGTGCGATACGCGGCTCAAAAAGGAGTACGGTGATAAAACCCCGGAAAAGAATCCAGACCCCCTGGATACACTGGTTTTGACGGTGCTGAGCCAGAACACCAACGACGTGAACCGAGACCGTGCCTATGAAGCCTTGCGCAACGAGCTTCCCGCGTGGGAAGACGTGTTGCAGGCAAAGCCGCAGAGGATAGAGAAGCTGATCCGGGTGGGCGGGCTCGCAGGGCAGAAGTCGGTGCGCATCAAGGCCATGCTGGCAGAGATAAAAAAGCGGGAAGGGAGCCTGGACCTTGCCGGCGTCTGCAGGATGCCAGTTGAAGCCGCTCTCGAGTACCTCTATTCTTTCCAGGGCGTGGGAGAGAAGACCGCGGCCATTGTGCTCCTTTTCGCGTGTGGAAAGCCGGTGTTCCCCGTGGATACCCACATCCTCCGCATATCGAAAAGACTCGGAGTGATCGAGAATAATATAAGCGCCGCGGATGCGCACAGGACAATGGGAGAGCTGGTTAAACCAGAGGCATACTACAGGTTCCACTTGAACCTTATCGAGCACGGAAGACGTATCTGCAAAGCCCGGAAACCTCTTTGCGAAGATTGTTGTCTGAATTCCAAGTGTCCCTCTGCTTACAGGATTGAAAAATGAACGAGAGCTACACCAGTATCGAGTCGGTTATAAAGAGAGTAGACCGGAAGAGGAAGGCGCTCTTTTTCTTAAGGTCGTGTCTGGTGGGTCTGGCCGCGCTCCTGGCGGCCTTCGGAGTGGCAGTGCTTATCATTCCCGCACTGACCGGCTGGTGGGAAATAGCGCTCCGCGTCCTCCTTCTTGCAGCTATGGCCACTGCGCTCATTTACGTGCTGCTCAGGCCCCTTCTCAAAAGGGAAAACATGGAGCGGGTGGCCCGGGTAATTGAAAAAGCAAACCCGGGCTTAAACAACGCGCTCATAAACTCCGTACAACTGGTAAGGGCGCAGGGAGTGGAAGGCTCCGCGGGGGCCTTCAGCCGGATCCTGCTGACAAAGCACCTGGAAAACACCCGGGCATCCTTGGACACCCTGGACCTTAAAAGCGCGGCGTCAGCCTCCCATCTCAAGACACCAGCCCTGTTCGCCGCTGGGATTGCCGTGGCATTGGGCGTTATTTTACTCGTTATGCCGGCAAGGACCTCGCAGGCATTCAACAGCCTTTTTCTAAGTGCATGGGATGCGCCGGACGAAAAAACGCCGGAAGAAACCTTGCCGCTCACCACCGGCGACTTCACGCTTAAGTACAACTTCCCCCAGTACAGCCGCATACCCTCGCAGACGGTCAACAACTCGAACGGGGACATAGCAGCTTTGAAAGGAACCCAGGTCATTGTCAAGACCCGTGCTCTCGAGCCTTTGAAGAGCGCATCCCTGGTGACCTCTGCGGGCGAGAGGTACGAGATGAAGGTCAGCGACAACCACCGCTTGGAGGTCGAGCTTATTCTCTCTGAGCCGGCAACATACTACATAGAAGGAAGGGGCATAAACGGCGAGAAGCGCTCCGAGTCGGGCTCCCGCCGCATCGTGGTGGACGAGGACCTTTCTCCCCGCATCTCCATGACCGCTCCCCTTTCGGACGTCGAGGTCGCGAGCGAAGGTTCTTTGCCCGTATCATATGAAGCCTCCGACGACTTCGGGGTAAGAAAGATAGAACTGGTCTACCAGAGAAAGGGAGAGAACGAGAAGATACTTTTAAAAGAGATCAAGGAGGACGGGGAGAAGCGGCTCCAGGGCGAGTACGAGTGGCGTCTTGCCGATATGGACTTCAAGCCGGGCGAGCGGATACCCTTTTACCTTCTGGTCACCGACAACAACTTGGTGGCATCCGGCAGGACCGGCAGGAGCGAGATGCGGGTCCTGGAAATTTACAGCGCCCGCAAGAACCACCGCAAGATACTGGCCCGGCAGGACGAGCTTTTAAACCGGATGATCGACCACCTTGCCGCCCATATAACCGCTGCCATAAAGGAGGGCATGGAACCGGCAAAGCTTCGGGACAGAGAGCAACAGCTTGTAAAAGAAGGCGAACAAATAGTAGAGACCATGGCAGATATTGTCAGCGACATGGAAAACGACGAGTTCGCGGACGGGATCATGCTGGACGCACTTGCCGAGATGAAAAAGCGCTACCAGGGCAGCCTGGCCGAGCGGAACTCACTCCTCCGACAAACCGACACCTACGAGGAAAAGAACAAGGAAAGGCTTATTAAGCTTCGTTCCGGCTACCGCGCCGACCTGGAGAACGATATAATTTACCTGGACAAGATGATCAAGAAGGCACGGGTCGAGGACATGATGGCCGAGGCTGACGAGCTTTACTCCGCGCAGGCGGAGCTTGCCGACCTTCTGGCGGAGTTCAAGAAAACCGGCGATCCCCGACTGTTGGAAGAGCTCCGGGAGAAGATGGCAGATCTGGAAAGCGCCTTCCAGGGCCTCATGCAGAGAATGGCCAAGATGAGAAAAGGAATGCCCGAGGAGTTCATAAACGCCGACGCCATGAAAAGTCAGAACATGAAAAACCTTGCCGAGCAGATGGAAAAGCTCAAGAAGGCGCTGGCTGACGGAGACATGGAAAGCGCCATGAAAATGGCCGACGATTTCCTCTCCGATATGGGCAAGTGGATGGAGGCCATGGAAAGCAACGCCAACCAGTTCGGCCAGACCATATCCCGCAAGACCATGAACAAGCTCTCCGAGCTCGAAACCGAAATCAACGACGCGGTAAAACGAGAAAAGGCGATTGAAGATGCCTTGCACGAGATGCACAGCGAAAAGATGAAGCGCAGGGAGGAGAGGCAGAAAAGGGTCGAAAAGACAAGGGAAGGTCTCCAGGAGGTCATGGAGAAGCTCAACAAATCGCTTGCAGGCGTCCGCCAGGAGTTTTACCGGCTGAGGCCTTATGACGAGCACGGCAGGAAGCCTTTTGATAGTAAGGCCAAGGCGCAGCGCAGGCATATCGGTTCCCGGATGCACGGCATGAGACGAGACCTCCAGGATTTGCACGACTCCCTCCAAAAAGGAAACCTGGACGAGTCTTTGCAAAAGGCCGGGGACTTAAAAGAAAAGCTCGATAAGATAAGCCGGCAGGCAAAGAGCTTCTCCGAAAGAATTAATGCCGGGCCGGAGCAACGCAGAAAAGGCATGGAGTCAAACCTGGAAGATGCCGGCCGGCTTCTGGACCGCATAATCAGCGCGCTCGAAGCGGTAAAGGAGAAGAACCAGTGCAGCGCTCCCGCCGGCGGCCAAAGCGGGATGCAGGGACTAAGCCGCGAGCAGGACGAGCTTCGCAAGGACGTCGAGTCCATGATGCAGCGCTACAATGAGCTGAAACAGGAAGCCCCCTCCTTGCCGGGCAAGGTGCCGCGGCACATGGATGAGGCCGCATTTAAAATGCACGAAGCATCGGGGGAGATGAAACTGAACGCCCCCGGTCCTGCACAAGGGCCCGCCCGCCAGGCCAGGGGAGAGCTCGAACAGGCCCTTAAGCAAATGCAACAGGCCCGGCAGAAGATGTCCAAGAACATGATGCCCGGAGGGTTCATGGGCAAAGGCGCGGGGATGAAATCCCCCGGCTCCCGGCAGGGAGGAAAAGGAACTCCCGACCCCGAAGCGGAAGTGGACATCCCGGACGAGGACAAGTACAAGGTCCCCGGCCGATACCGGGAGGAGATACTGAAGGCCATGAAGGAGGAATCGCCCGAACAGTACAAGAACCTGAACAAGGATTATTATGAGAGGCTGGTAAAATGAATAATAAAATGTCGCGTTTAAATGTTATCCTGGCCGCGATTTTAATGCTCGTCCTGACAGGCGCGGTATCCGCGGCAGGGGAGGAGTCTTTTTACACGCTTCGGCACCAGGGCATGCAGGCCCTCAACGATTGGGACTTTCCCCGCGCCCGCAGCATATCCGACAAGCTCCTGGAAACGGCACAAGGAGAAGAGCAGACAGCGTCCGCAAGGGTCTTCAAGGCCTGGTACTGCTTTTACAAAGGCGACTACGTCTGCTCCCGCGACCAGTTGGAAAAGGTGCCCGAAGACCTGATAAGCAAAAGCCGGGTCAACAAGCTTCGCAAGCGGGTGGACGCCCTGGCCGAGGTCTGGAAGGACGCTCCAGCCCGTCGTTCCGAGCACTTCATATTTCGATACGCAAACCCCCGGGACGAGGTCCTGGCGGAGCCCGCGCTCGAGGCCCTGGAGAAGGCATACGACTCGCTTACCAGTGACATAGGCGTAAAACCAAAGCAACCGGTCCTGGTCGAGGCATATCCCACTTTTGACGATTTTTCCGCAGCCACCGGCCTTTCCGAAGAAGACCTGGAAAACTCGGGGACCATTGCGGTGTGCAAGTACAGAAGGCTGATGGTGAACAGCCCCCGCATCCTGGTGCGCGGATACCCCTACCGCGATACCCTGTGCCACGAGTTCGTTCATTTTTTGATCTACCAGAGGTTTGGTGACACCATTCCCATCTGGCTTCACGAAGGCATTGCCAAGTACATGGAACTGCGCTGGAGAGAGGACGTGGGAGGACATCTTCTTCCCTCCCAGAAGAGCGTGCTGGCATCCGCCCTCCGCATGGACGAGCTCATCAGCTTCGAGAGGATGCACCCCAGCTTCGCCAAGCTGAAGTCGCCCCGCCAGGGGCAACTGGCATTCGCCGAGGTCACCACTGTCATAGATTACCTGGTGAAGAAAGGCGGCTGGCCGATGGTGTTCAAGCTCTGCAGCGAGATGAAAAACATGCACGATTGGAAGGGGGCCATCAAGCGTTCCACCGGCATGTCATTCGACAAGTTCTGGGAAGCATGGGTAAGCCATGCCCGGGGCCTGGGTTATAAAGAGCTTCCCGGCATGGAGATCACGGTCTACGAGATCAGGAAAGGCGAAGAAGACTTCCAGGAGTCAGACCCCATCGAGGAGTCCGAGGTCGAGCAGAAAAAGGAGTACAAGTACGCCCGGCTGGGCGACCTGCTCCGCGACCGGGGCCATCACCATGCCGCCATAGCAGAGTATGAAAATGCCCGCGAGCTTGCCCCCTACTCGGTGAAGATTCTCAACAAGCTCGGTCTCTGTTATTATCTTGCCGGAGAGTACGAAAGCTCTATTGAGCCGTTACGGAAAGCCATCGAGATAGTGCCCGATTACTCGACCTCCCACGTCAACCTGGGAAGGTCTTACTTCAAGCTGGAAGAATATGACAAGGCAAAGGACGTGTTTGAGCGAGTCCTGGAGATAAATCCGTTTAATCCCATACCCTACGGCTACCTGATAAAGATTTACGAGAAAGAGGGAGGCGACGAGCGGGTGGAGACGCTCCGGGAGAATTACCAGATCATTTCCGGATGAGGGAGCGGACCATGGAAGAGATGAAAGCAAAGGCCGACAACGAAGTAACTGACCTGGAGGCGGTCGAGGAGATCGCCCGGAGCCGGGAGCATATCATTTCCGAAGTCGGCAAGGTCATAGTGGGACAGGAGAAAGTGGTAGAGCTTCTGTTGACCGCCCTTTTCTCGCGCGGCCATTGCCTGTTCGTGGGTGTTCCCGGCCTGGCCAAGACCCTCCTGGTCAGCACCCTGGCACAGGTGCTGGACCTGGAGTTCAACCGCATCCAGTTCACGCCGGATCTCATGCCTTCGGACATCACCGGCACGGAGATACTGGAGGACGACCCCTCCACCGGCAAGCGGAGGTTCGTGTTCATAAGGGGGCCCATTTTCGCCAACCTTCTGCTGGCGGACGAAGTCAACCGGACCTCGCCCAAGACCCAGGCTGCACTGCTCCAGGCAATGCAGGAGTACCGGCTCACCGCGGGCGGACACACCTATGACCTCGCTTTGCCTTTCCTGGTAATGGCCACCCAGAACCCCATCGAGCAGGAGGGC
>CAYQTK010000080.1:0-7101 GCA_964420375.1 uncultured bacterium | reverse complement strand
AAACGGCATCGTTACACCTCCTTTTGCGATTTGTGATTTATGATTGACGATAAGCGTTTGCGCTCGACGAGTGAGAGACTCTCAGCAGGGTCACGTCAGGAATTCAAGCAGCTTCTTGGAGAGCGCATCGACAAATTCGGGATCGTTGATGTTGTGATCGATCTCGTAGACCGGGATGTCCTCGTGCAGATTTTCCTTGAGCGCTTTGTAGGTTCATGTTCCAGATAGACGTGAGCTATCCTGAAATTGACGAAGAGATGGAGATAGTCCGGTCCACCACCTCGTCCTACTGCCCGGAGCCAGCTAAGATACTTTCCGCCCAGAGCGTGGTCAAGCTCCAGGACAAGGTCAGGAACCTTCCCGCTTCCGACCACGTGGTCAAGTATGCAGTCAACCTGGCCCGCTACTCGAGGCCCGGCCATTCCTTTACCCCGGAGTTTGTAAAGCAGTGGGTGTCCTGGGGTGCGGGTCCCCGCGCCGGCCAGTACCTCATCCTGGGGGCCAAGGCCAGGGCCATGATCCACGGAAGGTACACTGCATCTTCCGACGACGTCCGGGCCATGGCCCATCCCGTGCTCAAGCACCGGATCATAACCAACTTCCACGCCGAGGCCGAGGGAGTCGACGCGGACCACATCATCACCCGGCTTGTCGAGACCGTGCCCGAAGACCCGGACGCCAAGTAAGCCTTTTCCTTCCCGGTTTTGCGAGGATTAAATGACACAGCCCGGATTTCTTGACCATGAACTGATGCGAAGAATGCAGGCTCTCGAGCTCAAGGCCCGGGAGGTTGCCGAAGGAGTACTCATGGGCATCCACCACGCTCCGCACCGCGGCAGGTCCATCGAGTTCGCCGAGCACAAGGAATATACTCCCGGCGACGACATCCGGCGGATCGACTGGAAGGTGTACGCCAAGTCGGACCGGTTTTACGTAAAGGAGTACGAGGACGACACCAACATATCCTCGCTTATCCTGGTTGACGGCTCGCGGTCCATGGCGTACCAGGGGGAGGACGCCCGTGACGAGGACGGCAATCCTGTTCCGTCCAAGCTCGACCGGGCGCGGCTTCTGGCCTGTGCTGTTTCCTATCTCCTGTTGAACCAGTCCGACGCTGTGGGTATGGGGATCGTGGGGGAGAGGCTGTCCGGGTTCCTGCCTCCACGCGCCAGGCAGGCCCACTTCCACGAGATCACCAAGAGGCTCGCAGCCATCGAGCCTTCCCCCGGAACCGACATCGCCCGCTCTCTGGCCGACCTGGTCCCCATGATAAAGGGCAGGGCCATGGTGATCATCTTTTCCGACCTTCTCGACGATCCGGAGGACATGCTCCACGCCCTCCGCCTGCTCCGCTCCCGGAGACAGGAGATAGTGGTTTTCCACGTGCTCGACCGCGACGAGATCGAGTTCCCCTTTCAAAGGCTATCCATGTTCAAGGACATGGAGGGACCCACCAGGCTTACGGTGGACCCCCGAACCATACAGGAAGAGTACAGAAAACACATGGACAGCTTCATTTCCCGGGTGAGGATGGAATGCGACGGCAGGGGCATAGACTATAACCTGGCCCGCACAGATATCTCGCCTGCAAAGCTCCTCACCTCGTGGCTGGGATACCGGCAGGCGGTTTCATCCGCCGGCGCGAGGAGGACAAGGTAATGTTCTCCTTTCTAAACCCATGGCTGGCACTGGGAGCGCTGGGGGTCGCCGCTCCCATACTCATCCACTTCTTCTTCCGAAGAAGGGCCCGGAACCTCGAGTTCCCGGCGATGCGGTTCGTGCTCCTCTCATATAAAAAGGTCGCCCGCAAGCTGAAGCTGCAAGAGTACCTCCTTCTCCTGGTAAGGTGTCTCATCGCCCTGCTGTTGCCCCTGGCACTCGCTGTGCCGCTTTTCGCGAGAAACGTCCCCGGCATAAAAAGGGGGGACAAGCCCCTGGAAGTGGTCATGGTCATCGACACCTCGCTGTCAATGTCCAGGAAGGATGGAGACAGGACTCTGCTCAACAAAGCCAAGGACTCCGCTTTTAAATGGATGGAAGGACTGGCCGAGCAAGACCGGCTCGGCGTGATAGACGCGGTAAGGCTGGAGGGCACCGAGGTCTCCGACCGAACAGACGAGTCCAGGCAAAAGATCGCCGCCATGAAACCATCGTTTCAGGCGGCCCGCATGAACCGGGCACTGGTCCGTGCTGCAAGCAAACTCTCCGGCATTAAAGAGAGGGACCAGATGATCATTGTCTTTACAGACCTCCAGAAGCACGGCTTTGAAAAAACCTTGCAGAAGGATTCTTCATTGCCCCCGGTTTACATTGTTGACATGGCACGCGAGCTCGAGCCCGAGAACGTCACCATCACCGACCTGACCATTGACTGGCGGGCACTGGCACGAGATAAGGCGGCGACCTTGAAGGCAGAGGTCGCGAACTTCGGAAACAAGGACCTCCGCCAGGGCATGCTCCGGGTCGAGTTTGAAAACAAGACGGCTGCGCAGGGTTTCATTGACGTTGCTGCAGGCGAAAAAGTGGAGAAGTCCTTTACACTGACCGAGGTCCCCCAGGGACCGGGCGTGTTAAGGCTCGATGTAAAAGACGGCATGAGCGCGGACAATGTCTATCATTTCCATTTGAAAGGCGGCCGGCGGGTAAGGTCCCTGATAGTTGACGGCGAACCCGGCACCAGCTACAGGGAGTCCGAGACCTACTTCCTCGACCAGGCCCTGAACCCGCGCCTGTACACCCGCTCGAGGATAAACCCCCGTACCGTTACCACCCATGAGCTTGATAAGGTAAACCTGCAAGACTTTCAGGTGATCGTCCTCGCCAATGCGGGCGGGGTTAAGCCCGGCACTGTCGAGCGGGTGAAGCGGTTCGTCAGAAAGGGAGGCGGTCTTTTGTTCACTCTCGGCGACCAGGTGGACGCGGACAGGTACAACGCGCTGTGGGGCGATCTGCTTCCCCGCGAGCTCCGGGGCGTCAAGCTCCCTTATGCAGGGGCTCAAGGTAATAAGGAAGTCCGGATCATGCACCTGGAATCCCCTTCCCCTGACGCAGAGGTTCATCCCGTTCTCACCGTATTCCAAAAGCCCGGCCAGGGCGACCTGGGTCTGCCCGGTTTCCGCAAGTACTTCCTCCTTCAGCAGGAGGTAGACCCCCACAGCAGGATTGTGCTCCGCCTGACCGACGGCATTCCCATGATGGTCGAGTCGGCTTACGGGAGCGGAAAGGTCATCCTGTTCGCGTCCAGCGCCGATCGGGAGTGGAACGACTTCTGTATTCATCCCACCTATCTTCCCCTGTTCCACCAGAGCGTTCAGTACCTGGCGGACGCCCTGGTGATGAAGGACGCCGGAGACATACAAGCGGGCTCGGTGGTAGACGTGCCCGTGCCTTCCGACGTGACCGGCGCACGCGTGCAGGGACCGCGCAGCACATCGTGGGACGCAGAGCTCATAAAGGAAAAAGGATCGAGACGCATAAGGCTGTCAAAAACACAGATTCCTGGTGTGTACTTTCTGTTTTTCCAGGGACCGGACCGGAGCAATCAAAAAACCAACCCCCCAGCCGCGGACCGGACAGTGGTCATCAACCTCGACCACGCCGAGTCAGACCTTACCAGGGCATCGCTCTCCGATATAAAGGCATGGTCAGGAGCCCAAAACATAAGCATAGCAAACGCGGAAGACCCCGCAGAAGCGGCACAGGAGTCCAAGCTCGTAAAGAGCGCATTCGCCATCCACCTGCTGTGGATACTCGGCATTCTCTTCGTGGCTGAAAGAGCACTGGTGAGACGGGGATGACAAAGAGAAGAGCGGATACTCGGAAAGGCAAGTAAACATGTCTGACAAAAAAGACGGCGAGAATAGAAACGGACCCGACCGCAGAGATTTCGGCAGGATGCTCGCGGGCCTGGCCGCGTTGCTGCCTTTTGTGCCTTCCAAGGCCTACTCCCGCTTCGGCTACTTCCGGCCGGAGATCGAGATTCCGCCCGGCTTTTTCTTTACACAGCTCATGTACGGGAACGACATGTCCTGGAACCCTTATCCATCTGCAGCACGCTATCTCATGAAGACCCTGAGGAGCAGGACAAGTATACCCGTATCAACCGACAGGGTGGACGTGCGGCCCGACGACGATAAGCTCTTCCATTACCCGTTCCTTTACTGGACCGGCACGCGGGAGTTCGAACCCCTTTCGGAAAAGGCGGTGGAAAGGCTGCGCCTGTTTTTGAACTACGGCGGTTTCCTGTTGGCTGATGACGCCTTGTGCGCGCCGGGCGTGGGCTTTGACAAGGCTTTCCAGAGGGAGGTCTCCCGGATATTTCCCGGCGAGGGGCTTAACAAGCTCTCCGAGAAACATACCGTGTACCAGTCTTATTATCTTCTCGACCGGGCGGTGGGCAGAACAGTGACCAGGCCATATCTCACCGGCATCGACCGGGGGGACAGGACGGTGCTCATCTACTCCGCAAACGACCTGGGCGGAGCATGGGCGCGCGACGACTCCGGGAGGGGCTTAAACCCGATAAAGCCCGGCGGGGAGCGCCAGCGGGAAAAGGCACTCCGCCTGTCCATAAACCTGATCATGTACGCTATGTGCTTGAACTATAAAAAGGACCTTATCCACGTGCCGTTTATCTCCAAGCGCAGGAAGGGCAAGTAGGTGTTTCCATGCTTTCGTTGTTGGAAAACCTCGGCATAGACACTTCCGGCTTTGATAGCTGGCACTTGCATTTCGCGGGCCTGGAGCACTGGCTTACCTGGCTGGTCCTGGCCTGCATCATAGCCGCGGGTTTTTTATGGCTCCGGTCCTCTTTGGGAGACCTTTCCGGCAGAGGAAGGAGAGCGCTGATGGGGGGGGGGCAGCTTGTACTGGTATTGGTCGTGGCTTTCCTGCTGCTCCAGCCGGCCATAAGACTGGCCAAGACGGCACGGCTGGCAGAGCGCGTTGTGGTCCTTATCGACACTTCCCGAAGCATGAGTCTGCCTGCAAAAGACAAGCAGAGTCGCAGCGACGCTGCGCTCGGTTTCCTGCGTTCCGAAAGGGGGTTCTTCGAGGAACTGGAAGAGGAGTTCGCAGTATCGTATCTGGGGTTTGACTCCGAGGTGTCCGGGTTTGACGGCCTGCCGGAAAAAGGGCTTCCTGCCAAGGGCAATGCGACCGATATACTGTCGTCCTTGAGCGAAGCCGCCAGGTCGGAGGAAGGAACGCCTCTGGCGGGCGCGGTGCTGGTCTCCGACGGCACGGACACCAAAAACGCCTCCGTGCTTCGCGACTCCCCCGCCAAGGTGAAGGACATCTTGAAGGACTTTCCAGCGCCGGTAAACACTGTGGCTGCAGGGGAAAGCTCGATCATAAAAGACCTGGCCGTCATGGACGTGGTGCATGACGATTACGGGTTCGTGCATAACCCTTTCAAGGTCACGGTAAGCGTCCGCGCCCGGGGAGACCTGGCCCGCAAGGTCCCGGTGTCGGTAAAGCAGGGAGAGAGACTTCTCTCCACCAAGACCATCGAACTCGGCCCGGACAACCAGGACGTCGAGGTCTCGCTGAGCTTTACTCCCCGGCAGGTGGGCGAGTTCATGTTCACCGTCGAGATCCCCCGGGTCCCCGGCGAGGTCACCACCTCCAACAACACCTTCAGGTTTCCGCTCAAGATACTCCGGGACAAAATAAGGATTCTTTACATAGTGGGGAACCCTTCGTGGGACGAGCGGTTTCTGCGGGAGACGTTGAAGAAGAACCCTTCAGTGGACCTGGTCAGCTTCTACATCCTCCGCCAGCACTGGGACGACTACCAGGCCCGCCAGGAAGATGTCTCTCTCATTCCTTTCCCCACGGACGAGTTGTTCACCAAGGAGCTCGACACCTTTGACATGGTCGTCTGGCAGAACTTTCGGGGACCCCCCTACATGTTCCACAACTACTCCAAGTACATGACCAACTTGAACCGTTTTGTCCGCGAAAGGGGAGGGGCACTCTTAATGATCGGCGGCCCCCGCGGCTTTTTCGGGCAGGGACGGCTCGACCCCAAGCTTCTCGATGTCATGCCCGTCGAGCCGGCGAACCGTATACCTAACTACACCAAGGACAAGTTCAAGGCCGCCTTGACCCGAGACGGAGAGCGCCATCCCGTCATGGACATCGGCGACAGCGCTGAAGAACCCGCGGGAGTCTGGACCCGCCTTCCCGCTCTGTCCGCGTTTAACCGGGTCAGGCGCGCTGTGCCGGGAGCCCTGGTCCTGGCCCGCCATCCTTATGAAAAAGGTGCGGAAGGAAACCTCCCCCTGATAGCGATAAAGGAGGCGGGAGCCGGAAGGGTCATGACCGTGATGACGGATTGTTCCTGGCAATGGAACTTCCTGGCGACGGGGGAAGGCAAGTCCAACAAGCCCTACCAGCGCTTCTGGGAGAACTCGGTAAGATGGCTTCTCCAGGACCCGGAGATGAAGCTCATCTCTTTGAATGCTGACAAGGGCAAAGTCGAGCCGGGCGAGCCGGTGAAGTTCGTGCTCGAGGTTCTGGACGAGACCTACCATCCCACCGACGAGGCCCGTCTCAGCTTGGAGGTCGTAAGTGAGCCTTCGGGCAGCGGGCTCGATCTTCCCGAGCCGGAGCGCTTTGCCAAGGGCAAGTACCGCTTTACAGTCCGGCCCGAAAAGAGCGGGGGATACCGCATCCGGGCGCATGCCGACCTCGAGGAAAGGTCATTGGGACAGGACGACGAGATTTTCGAGGTCTCGAAACAAAGCGAGGAGTTCGCCGACGTCATGCCCCATCCCGAGCTGCTTCGGGCCATAAGCGAGACCACCCAAGGAGCGGCCTTAGACACGTCCGGCTCTGCAGACGACTTCGTCTTCAATCGTCAGGACGTACAACAGGTGACCGGCATCAAGGACGTTTCGCTGTGGGACAACTGGCCGGTCTTTTTACTTGCCTTCGGGTTGTTCGCAACCACGTGGTACTTCCGCAGGAAATGGGGACTGCGATAGTGCTCAGTCAAGCGTGTTTTGTTGCCTCCAAGAAGAATGATCTCAGTGCGAGCGAGTTTAGTCGCGGTATCAGTCGCTCGCACGGTATGCGTCATTTTAATCTTGACAAGAC
>CAYQTK010000079.1:0-17252 GCA_964420375.1 uncultured bacterium | reverse complement strand
ACTAGCTTGTCAAGATTAAAATAACGCATAGCGTCGCATAGCGTGCGAGCGACTTTAGTCGCGACTTCCGATGCTCGCACGGCAAACCGGAATAAGCACAATGAATAAAACAGGTGTTTTGGTTCGCCATATATGAAAGGACGCTCAATCATCAGGCGGCCTGGCTTTCCATGGTCCGGCTCTTAAGTTAGTATAGAAAATGTTATGGCCCGGAACTCGCTGAAGATCGGCATCGCCGGCACTGACTTTACTGCCGGCACCGGTCCTTGTACCTACTTGAACGCCATGCAGGAGTGCCTTGGCGAGAGGCACTTTCTGTGTCACCTCGCGGGCTGCGCCGGGGGCGAGCTCGACCTTTGCCACCTGGCTGACGCCAAGCGGGTCCCCTTTCATATGCTCGAGTCCCTGCATATGCCGGTCATAGCCGACTTTCACGACGACTACTGGACGCGGTTTTCGCCCTACCCTTCTCCTGACCTGCCGCTGCGCTATATCCGGCAACGTACGCTTCTCGCCCATCACCTGGAGGTCCTGAAAAGGTCTTCTGCGGTCATAGTCCACAGCCGGGAAGTAGCCGAGTCCCTCGAGAACGTCATCAGCGAAAACCTCGATACCTCACTGCCGGTGCACCTGGTCCGCTATGGTGTAAAGCCGGGAACTCTCCACGATGGAACAAACTTCGAGCACAACGTGTCATCTCCTTTGATACTTTTCGCGGGCCGGGACATGTTCCGGAAAGGCTTTCCCCTTGCGGTAAAGGCGCTCCGGAAGATACTGCCAGAAAAGCCGGGCGCGCGGCTGCGTGTCATCGGCGAGGAGTACCTCCATACCCGTGTTGCGGGACGGCTGCTTGCGCTCGGTTTGCCGGTGGAGTTTCTTCCCGTCCAGTCCGCAGATGAGTTGCAGAGTCATTACCACGAGGCTTCGGTGCTGGTTCTTCCCAGCCGGCAGGAGGCCTTCGGCATAGTTCTTTTGGAGGCCATGTTTGCGGGCCTGCCGGTGGTTGCCGCCCGGGTGGGGGGCATACCCGAGGCGATCGAGGACAACGTCAGCGGTCTTCTGCACCGGGCGGGCGACGGCGCCGATCTTGCCAAAAAGGTCCTCGACCTCCTGGATGACGGGTCTTTGCGAGAGAGGATCATACAAGGCGGACTGGAGCGGGCGCAGAGCTTCTCCCTTTCCGCCATGCAAGCCGACCTGGAAAAAGCCTACTACTCGGTCATCGGAGACGAAAGTTGAGCCGGAAAAAGAAAGCGCTATTTTCCGCGGTCACGGTTTTTGTCATACTTGCTCTTCTGGAGGGAGTGCTCCGCGCTCACGACTTCGGGTTTTACTTCAACTACAGCGCCGACCTTATCGGCATGCCTCTCCTGGACCTTTACAGCATACGTCGCGTCCAGAACCGGACCGTGGAGTTCGACAGGCACGTGTTCTGGAAGTTCAAGCCCGACCAGACCATGGACATAGAGGGCATCTACAAGGAGCCGGTGCACATCAACTCCCACGGGTTTCGGGGGCCGGACTGGCGCGATAAAAAGCCTGCGGGTGTTTTCCGGGTGGCCTGCCTGGGCGACTCGTCCACCTTTGGCTGGAGCGTGGGCGAGGAGGACACCTATCCATACCAACTCGAAGAGCTCCTGGAAGAGGAGTGCGTCTTTGATGTCGAAGTCATGAACCTGGGGGTTACCGGCTACACTTCTTTGCAAGGCAAGGAGCTTATGAGGACCCGGGTCATGGAGTGGCAGCCCGACCTGGTGGTTTTCGCTTTCGGGCCCAATGACCGGCTGCCCGCGCTTCACTCCCACGAGGAACACCTGGAAAAAGGCACCTGGGAGAAGGGCGCAATAAGTCTTGCACTGGGCAGACTTCAGGTCTACAAGCTGGTGAAGTCGCTGGCTGTATATATAAAACGCCGGACGCAGGGCATCAGCCTGGACCCGGCAACCTATATTCCCCGCTTGAAAAGAAAGGTGAGCCAGGAGGATTTCATAAAGAACGTGAAAAAGACCAGGAAGCTGTGCGACTCCATCGGCGCGGACATGATACTTGTCCACGTTGATTATCCTTCACTGTCAGTGGACCATGCCGGCAAAAAAATCACCGAAAAGGCAAAGGAACACCGGGTATCGCTGCCGCCTTCATGGGAGGAATGGGACGGCAGGGAGATCGTGCGTCGCTTTAAGGACAAGCCCGGCATCAAGGCCTTTGATCTCAGGCCGTTCTTTCGGTTGCATCTCAAGATGATCGAGGCGGGCGGGTTTTACCCGGAGAGGGCCCGGCAAATCAGGTCGCGAATGCCCGAGCAGATAGAGGAAGAGCCGTGGCGATACCTCATGGTTGACAACGGCCATCCCAACCGGTGGGGACACGAAATCATCGCCGGGAAGATACTTAGAAAAGCTCGCGGCATGGACCGTTTCCAGGAGCTCTGCGAAAAGGGAAGAGAATGAGCCGGGTCTCGACAAGCAAGCGGATCCTGTTCGCGCTCTTTGCGCTGGTGCTGCTGCCGGGCGCAATCGAGGGGCTACTCCGGGTCATCGGCTTCCGCTATCAGCGGACCATGGCTTACATGGAGTTCAACTTTCCCGAGCCCCACACCCTGCACAATATCTTTCAGCCGGACAAAGACCTGCTCTGGAAGATGCGGCCCGGCTACCGCATGGGAGAGGGGTTTCCCCCTCTCAACGAGCAGGGCTTTCGCGGCAGGGAGTTCAAAAAAGAAAAACCCCCGGAGCTCTTCCGGGTGGCCTGTCTTGGCGACTCGGTGACCTTTGGAGGAGTGGAAGCTTCCTTTCCACAACTTTTGGAGAAGTATCTCCGAGATAATATTGAAGCACCCGTCGAGGTCATGAACTTCGGCGTGCCCGGCTACTCGTCTTTCCAGGGCCGGAAGCTAGCGGAGAAGGTGCTTGACAAATACCGGCCCGACGCTGTGGTCATCCTCTTTGGGTGGAACGACCACTGGCTGGCTATGGGCTTTTCCGACCATGAACAGGAAATGGACCGCCGCCGCGGCGGGCTGGTGGAAGCTCTGCGCAAGGTAAGGCTCTACCAGCTTGTAAACCGGGCGGTCGCCGCCCTTTGCCAACAAGAAAAAAAGCCGCTGGTGCTCCGAGTCCCGCCGGAGAAGTATGAAGCGAACTTAAAGGCCATGGCGGCAAAAGCAAAGCAGACCAGGGCCGCGGTGATTCTCGCCACCGCTCCCAGCGCCATCGAGACCGGCAGGATGCCTCCATATCTTGTCCACAACTGGTTCGTGAAAAGCAGGAGCGAGCTTAAGACCCTGCATGAAAAATACAACCGGATAGTCAGAGAGACGGCCCGACAAAAGGACCTGCCCCTTGTCGACTTTGTCCCGGTATTCCGTAAACACGGCGTTAAATCCCTGTTTGAAGATCCCGCAAACGACATCATCCACCCCAATGCCACCGGCTACGAACTCATGGCGCGAGAAATCGGCAGGACCGTTCTGCAAAACAAGTAAGATACAGAAAGTGCGGGCGACCTTATGGGTTTTTCGGTCGCCAGCACCTTGCTTTGCGGCTTCCGCTTGCGGCGTCGCTTAGTCCGCTGATTCAGCAGTTCGATGAGGACCTTATTGATTCAGGAGCCGGCGCCGTAGAACCCTTCTTTCTTGGCCACGTGTTCAGTGGCCTCCATGAAGGTTTCAAAGGCGAACTTGTGGACCTTCTCGTCGTCAACCCCCCGCTCGTGGGTGGCGAGTATGGCGACGTCGTCGCCGGTGTAGCTTACGAAGCCGTCAAAAATAGCTTGCCTTTTTCCGACTCGACCGCTTTTTTTACTGCGTCCATGAGAGCGGAACTAGGGTCGATGTGTCCCCCGATACTGCCGATGTCAGCCTTGATTACCGAGATTGTAGTTGTCATATTTTCCTCCTTTCTCTCCGATGTCCCGGAGAAATCAATATCGCTTATGCCAGAGACCTTACAAGATTAAGAATGCCTAAAAAGTCCGATTTCGGACTTTCTACAGGGGCATCAATACCTCCTACCCGTCAAAAAACAATTACTCAACCGCAAGCCTTGTTTCTTGACAGCCAGACAATGTTAAAGATATGATGAAAATGTCGCATCCGGCAAAGAGGCGCCCTGCTTTTAAAATGATTTTTAGATAGTGCCTGTTGAAAAACTCCGTTTTCGGACTTCGCCTGCCTGTGCGGCACAGGCAGGCTACCGCACTCCAAGGCAGCGCTGCAAAAGTAAATAAGGCCTTTGTTTCTCAACAGGCACTAAACAGTTTCGCGGCTGGTGTGAATATCT
The DNA here is from genome assembly GCA_964420375.1 of uncultured bacterium. Classification (GTDB taxonomy): domain Bacteria; phylum RBG-13-61-14; class RBG-13-61-14; order RBG-13-61-14; family DATKZS01; genus CAYQTK01. The sequence continues at coordinate 12,972 of CAYQTK010000079.1, read as the reverse complement.
GAGACAGAGGAGTAATTGATGGAAACAGAATCGTTAAAACAGGCAATTGACCTGACCACCCTTGACGCCATATGGACCGCGCTTTTTATCCTGCTCATGATCATTTGCGGTGCCATCTTTTATCGGCTGGGCAAGCGCAGCGAGTCTGACTTTTTCCTTGCGGGACGCGGCCTTCCATGGTGGCTTCCGGCAACCTCGGTTTACGCCACCCACACCGCTACCGACACCCCTATGTGGATCACGGGGACCATCTACAAGTGGGGGATGCGCGGCATCTGGTATCCGTTTTTCTCCGCCTGGACCGCGATATCGGCGTTTGTTTCCACCCGCATCTTTAGACGCTCCATGGCCATGAGCCAGGCGGAATGGCAGAACATGCGCTACTCGGGCATGGGCGCCGAGCTTTTACGCGGCTGGCTGGGCGGCTGGCAGACTTTTATGAACATGTTCGTGCTGGCCTGGGTTTCCGCTGCCATGGGCAAGGTTTGTCACTATCTTTTCGCCTGGCCCAACTGGGTGGGCATCACGGTTTTCACCGGCATCTGTGCCGTCTACGTTCTGACCGCCGGTTACTGGGGCGTTATCATGGCCGACTTCCAACAGGGGGTGATAAGCTTTATTATCATCACCCTGGTGTCGGTGTGGGGCATCTGGGCCGCCGGCGGTCCCGCGGGCATTACCGCCAAGCTCGCCGACCTGGACCAGTTGTGGCGGCTCCAGCCCTTCCACTTTGACGGGTTCGCCGGCCTGGAGGGGGGCAAGTTTTACGCCTTGGACATCATCACCTTGATGATTATGGCCCTCTTCGGCGGGATCGGGATGGGCAACTTCATTGACTGGTACCCGGAAGCCCAGCGCATCCAGAGCAACAAGACAGTGCGTGACGCTTCCTACTCCATCTGGGCCGGCGGCATGGGGGCCATTTTCAGGAACTCTTTCTGGGCGGTTTCCATCATTGCCTTTTTCGTGATGAGCCCGTGGATACACAGCAAGGAGGTGTACGAGATGGGCTGGTACAGGCTGGGGCTTGACTTCCTTCCCGTCGGGCTGGTGGGGATATTTTTCGCAGCCATCATCGCCATCCACCTTTCCACCATCTCGACCCACTTGAACCTGGGCGCGCTTTACGCGACCCGTGACCTGTATCACCACTACATAAACCCCCAGGCGAGCGAGGGCCGGCTGGTGTGGGTAGGCAGGCTCAATACCATATTGCTGCTTATCGGCTGCTTTGTTCTGGCTTTGGGCATGCGCTCGATTACTGCCTGGCTTATCTTTGCGCTTTGGCTTCAGGCCGCGGGCATCTGGATACCATCCATCCTCCAGGTCATCTGGTGGCGCTTCAACTCCTGGGGATACCTGTCCAGTTGGATCGCCAACCTGGCCATGAGCTGGCTTTTGGTGTTTGTGCTGCCCGCGCTGGGAGTGCTTCCTCCCCTGCCTGACTGGGCCAGCTTCTGGGTGCTCATGGTGCTGGTGGCGCTTGTCTATATACCGGTGACATTTCTTACCAGGCCGGACAACATGGACCACCTGGTACGGTACTACGTGATGGCCCGGCCGGTGGGCTTCTGGGGACCGGTACGAAGGGAGGCTGTCCGCCGCGGTCTGGTCGAAGAGGCTGCGAGCGCGCATAAGAAGGGACTGTTCGATAAAAAGTGGTCCCCAGCAGAGGCTGATGAATGGACGATCCACGATGTTGTGGGCTCTCTGCTGTCCGCCCTGTCTTACGTTCTCATAGCCGTCGGTGTTGCCGGAAGCCTGCTCTTTTTGTGGTGGGGATTCGTGACCCTGGCGCTGGGTATACTCTGCATATGGCTCATGTACCGGGTCATAGACCCCAAGCTCAAGGCCATGTCCGTCGAGTTCGAGCTTAAACAGAAGGAGTACCTGGAACAGGCGGAAAAGGCCACCCGCTGGGAGGGGCAGTCATGATAGAGGAAGCTGTCGGCAAAGTTCTCGGCATGGCCATGGCATATATCGTGAGCGCGCTCGGGCTACTGCTCGCTTATTACAACTACAGAAAGCGGATTGTAAAGGCGGAGAAAGTGTTCTCGCCTCTATCAATAGTAATCATCGTCGTACTGGCGAGCTTGACCGTGGCCGGACTGGCATGGCTCATCAGGTGGGAGCCAAGCATGAAACAGTCGTGCATCTGCGTGGACGTGGTGAACAAAAACGGCGAGCCTCTACAAGGCGCACTGGTTCACGCGGAAGGCGCGACTTATGACAAGGACCTCGAGCAGAAGCGGACCGACGAACAAGGCCGGGCGTGTATAACCGTCCGTAACTCCGCAGTGGCCACCCAGAAAGCAAACGTGTTCGCCAAAGTCAAGAAAGTCAAGGCCACGTATCCGGCAAACCCGGTGGTCACACCCGAAGAGAAGGCCTCCTGTATAGAAGACAAAGAACTCAATTGCCCGGATGCCTGCAAAGTGCTTGCTCAGGTGGTGAGGCTGAACTATCCTGAAAAAAGGTTTAACCCCACCGAGCTGACCGACGTGGAAGAAGCCATGAAAGTCAAAAAAGAAGCAAGGATGATCGGCATTATACTGCCATTCTTGATCTTCGCCTTCTCTTTCTGGGTCACCTGGCTGCTCTACCGGCACTTTTCCAAAAAGAGCGCGCAGCAGTAGAAAAGCGCAAAAAGCCTTCTCAGGGAGCTGCTTCTATAACCGACAGCGCACGCGGCGCGCCCGGAAAATAACGCCGGCAGGCCGAGTCCGCCCCTCTTCCCTTGTAGCGGCAGGCAGACACAGCGTCAAGCGGACGCGACTCGCAGCCCGCCTCCAAGGAGCAGGGCTTTCCCCTGTCCGGGTCAAAGTCCAGCTTGTAAACCCGGTTGAAGCCATCGTGGTAAACTTGCCGGAAGTGCCGCGGGCAGGTCCGTGCCCACGCATCCTCCATCGGCCAGGCCTTGTTGTCGTCCAGGACATGCGCCGCGTTCAAGAGCGGATACTGCGGCATGCGCATGACAAAGAAGTAATCGACCTTGCTTGCCGAAAGCGCTTGCATCCACTTGCGGGGACAGAGCTCGAGGTTGGATACCATGGGCTCGGGAGTATTAAAATACCCGTCCCTGTCCGCGAGCTCGGCCATGAACCGGTGCGGCTGGGGCATGACCTTTCCTGAAGTGCCGGTATAGACCACGCGGTTGGAGAGCCGCGGACCGTGCAAAAAGTAAGGGGTGTTGGCTCCCGTATAAGAGATGGTCAAGGGTTTGTCCAGGCTGCCGATAAAAGCCCAGCCCTTGCCGTACTCGAAGCTTTGCACATGCTCGGCGCGCCTTGCCGGAAAGCCGTGGAAAAGCCACGCCAGTACAACGAGAGCAACTACCGTGCAAGCGCCATAGACAATATGCCGCGTCCTTTGCTGCCAGCCAGGCCGGTTTCGAAAGACAAGCTGCGCAACAAGTCCCGCTGCTATACTGCCCGCTGCCAGAAGCGCAGTAAAGTGGGGCTCCCCGGCCGGCAGGGAAGACGTTTCCGGCATTGCGAACAAAGCGGCCCACGAAAGCCCGGCAACAACGGCCGCAGCAAGAACGCGCCGCGAGAAAAAGGCCCCGCACAGGGCGCACAAAAGCGCTGCCCACGGAATCCAGAAGCGGTTGACCTGAAAAGGCAGCGCGTTCCAGAGAAGCCGGTCAATGATAAGAGGCATGAGGGAAATGTAGATGATCGCCACGGAGAGAAGCCGCTCCTTTTTCAAGAAGGACAAACGCTGCAAAAAAACGCCTGCGCAAGCGATAGCGCCGGCCAGTATGAGGCCCGGCGAGCAGACCGAGAATACGGTTTCAAGCCAGGCAACAACGCCCTGTTCGTGATACACCCACCCTTTCATCTGCTCGCTGCCGTACAAACCATGGAAAAGCACGGAACCGCCAAAGCCGACCTCCAGGGGAAAAACCGGCGAGCCGGTAACTGTCCAGTTCCGGACATACCACCAGCCGCCTCCAACAAACGCTGCTGCCAGACCGAAGCAGAAAGCAAAGAAGGCCCGCTTGCCCTTCACGCGGACGAAGCCCGCAACCAGTAGCGGCACTAAAAGCAAAGCCAGGGGAGCGGCAGTGTACTTGCACCCCGCGAGCAGGCCCGCGCTCATAAGCCCGGCGAAAAGCTCGGGCCCGCTTCCTTTGCGAATGCAGCGGACCAGGAAGAATAAAGAGACGACAAAGAAAGCGCTTACACCAACGTCATTGAGCGCGCTTTGGCCCTGGTGGACAAGCAGCGGACACAGAAAGATAAAAAGCGCGGCAATCCATTCCCTGCCTTGTTCTGCGCCCAGCTCCCGCGCCAGGCCGGAACAAGCGAGAAGCAAAAGCAGGAGAAAAAACCAGCCGCCGTTTATGGCCAGCATGTCGGAGGGAAGCGGCGCTAAGAGCCAGACATAAAAAAGCGACGCCAACTGCGGGCCATAGGCATGAGAAGGGTCTCCGAACGGAGTGGGAACTATACCGACATGTCCACTCTTTATCCACGAGGCTGCAAAGTGAAGCTGATAGGTCAGGGGATCGTGGTCCAGCGCAGGGTCCCAAAGACCGGCAACAAGGAGCGCAGCCGGGAAGACGGAAACTGCCCCGAGAAAAAACCAGCCGGCGGAATCGCCACTGCCTGCAAACTCTTCCCGCCTTGTCTTGAAAAAAAAGACTACACCGGCAGCGCCCCAGAAAAGCGACCACGAAAGCAGCAGGAAAAACGACAGGGGAACCACAAGGCAGCCTGCACCCGCAAGCAGAAAGTAGATTGCAAAGCCGGAAATCGCGCGGGTGAGCGCGTCAGCGTCTTTGAAAACGGTCCTGCTTATCTGGAGACAGAAAAAGATCAGCGGCCCGTGCAGTGCCGCAAGCTTAACCAAGCCCACCAGCACATGCAAGCAAGGAAATGGTCCAGGGCAGGCATCCAGAGCCGACAGGTTCTGCATGGTTCGATTATAAAACCACAGCCCGGCCAATGCCACCGGACGCTTCTTGACAAACCCGGATGTTTTCGCGACTCTGAAGAAGATGGACATGAAACATCGAGCATATGACGAAAACAAGGATATGATGAATGTTTAAAGACCTGCGGCCGGTTTTCCGGGGAGATCATCAGCAAGCAACACTGGTGATGAGCTACCTCATGGGAGACGAGATAGAAGTCAAGATGATCCAGGACGTGACCAGCGAGCCGCTCCAGAGCAAGGTGGCCCACGAGACCAAAAGCCGATACGCCCTCCAGGTGTTGCTGGTCCCGCCCGAGCAGGAAGAAAGGGCGCGAGAACTCATCGACGACTTTATCGAGCGCCAGGAAGAGGACTAAGCAATAACTGACAACTTTTATACCTCCTCGCCGGGAACTCTTTTTCGTACCGACCACAAGTAAAAGCCCAAAAAGAAGAGTACTCCTCCGCCAAAAGCAATGCCGGCCCAGAGTCCCGTCCGGAAGGAAAGCGGAACATACTTCATGGTGACGGGCCGGTCGGAAGCGCCAGCCTCCACGTTACGGAGATTTAACCGGTCGCTTCCGATTTTGAGTTCGGTGTCTCCCTGCCATGCCCGCCAGCCGGGGTAGTAGGAGTCGGAAATGGAAAGATTCCGGAACGAAGGCGGCCGCTCAACCGGAACCTGAATTTTCATGGAGTCTGGAGAGGGATAGACGGCCACGGCCCGAAGATAGCCGGATCGTTTCCGGTCGGTGAGCACTGCTCGGGGCATGGCGTTTTTGTTTCTATAAGCGTACAGGTTGCCGCGTTTGTCGGAGTTGTCCTCCAAAAGGGGCGAAAGATCGAGGTCGGCAAGCGCCGGCACGGGATGCCGTCCCACGAGGATGCCCACGTTCATCCGGTTTAGAAGTTCTGCGCGGTCGCGGTCCATTTTGGCCGGGTCTCGGATCACCATCTGGTCATAGCGGACGAGACTGTCGTTTTTATACTTAAAGAGCGAAGGGTAGAGAAGAGCGAGGCGCTTTGCATCTTTTCGGGCAGGCACCCGGATATAGGTTGCGATGTTGTCCGCGTCAAGGCGCAGGCCGAGGTGGAAGAGGAGCTTGTTGTCCATTCTGCCGTAGCTGGAGATGATGTGATACCGGGTTTGCCCCGCAGTGTTGGAAAGCAGCGAAGCGAGGCGCGGACCAATCTTGAAGACTTCCGGGTCGGTTTTAGGCATCCATCCTAAGGCTAAGAGATAGACGTCAGCGGCCACCAGGACCGCGGCAAGCACCCGCGGCTTTCCGAGCAGCCGGGCAAGCCGGGGCACTCCGGGAAAAATGCCTGCGACACCAACCGCGACCAGTGCGGCAACAAAAGGAAAGCGCAGCCATGCAGCGTGCCTGATCCAGTAAAGCGAGACCAGGGTCACCAGTCCACAGACAAGCAGAAACACAGCGCCTCCTTTGCCGAGTGGCAAAAGTATATGACCTTTTTTCTCCGCCTCTCCTTTTATCCACATATCCATTGCATAAGCCGCGGCCATATAGAAGAACAGGCTGATGATCGGCCATGCCCGGAAGGAGAGCACCATCTGGCCGAGTATGGGGATATGTGAGGTCAGCCCGCTAAAGGGAGGAGCGTACATAACGATCATATAGACTGCTGCCAGCGGGAAGATTAGAAGCCGCCGCCTGCTGTAGGAGAAACCAAGGCCCATGGCGGCGAGCAGCACTAAAAAGGGGCCCAGGTAAAAAGGATCAAGCCCGTGATTGGGAGGGTATATACTTGCAGACTGGGGAATCTGAAAAACCGCTTTCAAGGGAAGAAAGAATATTCCCAGCAGGCCGCCCGCGGCTCCCATGCTTTCCGCGCGAATGGAATGGCTTAAAAGCTCCTGTGCCGGAAAAAGCTGAGGAAAAGCGAGCAATGCTCCGGCCGCGATTGCTGAAGCCGCCAAGATAAGCTGTCGCCTCTGTAAAGACCTCTCCCGCAGACGAAGACCAACCTCGAAGCAGGCCCCCAGAACGCCGTAAACAGCCGTCTCCAGGTCTCCGCCCATGATCATGCCCGAGAAAGCGAACAACGAGAGCACAAAGAGCATAAAGCCGGGCCTCTCCAGGAGACGGAAAAACACCGCGTACCACAACGCCAGCCAGGCGCAGCTTGCCAGTGAAGGCGGAAAATTGATATATGCAAAGAAGAAGCCGGAAAAGACAAACCCCACAGCGCCGCAGAAGGCGCTGACGTTCTTGCGGCCGTTCCATGACAGGAGCGCAAACACGGAGCAGCCCGCGAGGCAAAGGTGGAAGAAAACGTTTATCGAAGTGGCCAGGTGGAAGGATGGCGCAAGAAGATGTTCCAGGACCCACGGCAGGTAAAGCGACTCGGTATGGGGAAAGGCCAAAAAAGGCATGCCGCACAGGTCGTGCGGGTCCCACAGCGGGAAGTTGAAGTCGAGATAACACTGCTTTATAAACGTGCTAAAGGGAATCCACTGGTTGCCGATGTCCATCTTATAGGGCGCATCCACAATGGTTGCGCCCGTAAGAAGAGGAGCAAAAGCAACCACAGCGCATGCGGATATGAGCCCCAGGAGCCACCAGAGACCGGTCTCTCGAGAGAGGCTTGACTGACCGTCTTTCATGTAAGTACCGGTTCAGAGAAAAACATGAGAGATCAGCCCTCGATCTGGCCCATGATCTGGGCTGCGGTTCTTCTTATATCATGGTCTTCGTGCTCGGCAAGCTCTATGATCCTGTCGAGAGCTTCAACCGCGTTAAGACGGCCCAGGGAGTTAAGTGCGGCTTTGACAAGGTGCTTGTTCTCGTGATCGAGCAGGGGAATAAGATGGCGGGGAAGGTCAGGATGCCGGAAGTTGCCAAGGGCCTCGACCGTCTCCGATTGAATGGTCGGACTGGGGTCTTGGAGAAGGTTGAGAAGGGGCTGTAAGGTCCGATCGTCACCAAGCTCTCCCAATACCCGAACTGCTGCCGCACGGATGTCCTCATCGTCCGAACTCAAGGCGTGGATGAGCACGGGAAGGCAATCGTCGGAACGAAGCTTGCCAAGCGCGTAAAGAACCTTGAGGCGGGTCGGCTTGTCCCCTGCCTTGTACTTTCGAAGCAACGAATCAAGATTCTGAATGCCCTCCAGCCGCTCCAAAGCCTCGGCCGCGCTCTGGCGAACGTCCTCGTTCCGGTCCTTCAACATCTTGATAAGCACTTTACGTCTCTGCTCCATGTGACACCAGTTATGAATTTAACAAGGAACTTGAAAAGGGTCAATTCAAAAATGTGGCTCCTATAACATCTACTGAAATTACCGAAATTATTGATGCTCAACAATATCTGGTGATGACTCAGAGCACGATGATGAATAATGGCCTTTCATCTCCCCTCTTCCGACCGGCTAGTGGCTTGTCAAGCTTAAACTGAAGCATAGCGTGCGAGCGACTGATATCGCGAGTAAACTCGCTCGCACAAAAAATATCTTGTCTTGTAAGTGCAAGCGACGATAAACGCTTGACTGAGCACCTGTGGCTTGTCAAGCTTACATTGAAGCATTGTGTGCGAGCGACTTCAGTCGCGACTTCCGATGATCGCACGAAAAACATCTGTCTGGTAAGCGACGAGAAACGCTTGACTGAGCACCTGCAGAACCGTTTGATTTTTGCAGGTGCCGGCAAGGACGTGGGCCTTTAACCAAGGCTGTCATTCCTCTTGGAGGAGATGAGCTACACTCATCTATGTAAACAAAATGAAAGAGTCAATACCTGTTCGGTTCCGGCTATGCCGGATTTAGGGAAAAAAGACCGGAAGAATAAAAACTGCTGTTCGTCAATTAAACAAACAGGGAGGGCGGGTTTCCCGGGTTGCGGCGACAGGTGAAAAATCGCGGGAGCCCGCCTTTTTTATGATGATTTTACTAAAGAAAAGTTTGACAATCCGGCCATTATTATTTATTATTTAATTTGACATGGGCCCTCAAAAAAACATAGTCTTCTGCCCCTCCTGCCAGGTCGAAGTGGAAGCAGCCATGAGCCTGGGACCGGGTGGGAAAAAAGTGCCCCGCTGTACCATCTGCGGAACCATGATCTCCAATGAGAGCGCGGACGAAAAGTCCTCCGTGGCCCTCGACGAGATGAGCTTCGTGGACGAGTCCATTGCAATTCCCGAAAAAGACGGAATTATCGTAACCGGATACTCCCCACAGGTGCGAGAAATCATCTATAACCGGCTCATGGAAAAACAGATGGGCAGGGAGATAATCCAGTGCAAAAATGGGGAGGAGATGGTCATCAAGGTCATCGAGAACTTGAGATCAAACGGTAAAAACCCCAACCTCGACCTGATAATCACTGACGTTCCCATGCCCTTCCTGAACGGAATAAACGCGGCCATCGGGCTCCGGGCAATTGAAAAAAGCTACAAGAACCATGACCTTATCCCCGTTCTCTTCCTGACCAACAAGCCATGCGACGACACCTTCAAAAAGGTCATCCGATTCCTCGCGCCCGCCAAATACGCCACCCTGGGACCAGTGGATGATCCCCAAGGGGTGTCCAAACACCTGTCCAAGATATTCTCCCTGCTCGCCAAGGAAAAGTGGTAGAGAACTCCCAGAAAAGAGATTTATAATCTAAATCCCCAGTGCGAGCAAACCCCATGTGCGAGCAAACCCCAGTGCGTCAAACCCCAGTGCGTCAAACCCCATGTGCGAGCAAACCCCAGTGCGAGCAAACCCCAGTGCGAGCAAACCCCATGTGCGAGCGGCTTTAGCCGCGATTGAACTCTGCAGCGGCCGAATTCGTTTCTTGGACCCAATTCCCCTCCGATAGACCTCTGCCGCGACTTACGCAGATCGCACGAAATATGTCTATCTTGTAAGCAAGGAAACCGCCTGAGAATGCACTGCATTTTCTACGCTTTTCGGTTATATCCGAATTCGCCGCTATCAATGTTTAATTTGTGAAGTTATCGGAATATCTTCCGGAAAATAATTCGACCGCAGGAAGAGTTTTCTGTCTATATTATCTCTACATCCTCATTTTTGAAAAATATCCTTTTAAAACAGGATATAATTTAAAAATGTTCCACGTGGAACACGGGAATCCAAAGGAAGAGGGAAGACGGCGTGATTTATCAGTGCAAAAAAAGCTTGTTGAAAGACCTGCTAAAATCGCGGCTAAAGCCGCTCGCACGGTATGTCAAAATGCCGCCAGCACGGTATGCCAAAGTGCCGCCAGCACGGTATGTCAAAATGCCGCCAGCACAGAATGTCAAAGTGCTGCTCGCACGGTATGCCAAAAAGCCCCGCGCACGGTAAGCAGTCCAGGGGGCGCACAATGAGCGGCGCGCTCATCTCGCACGGTATGCCAAAGAGCACTCGCACGGTATGCCAAAAAACCCCGCGCACGGCGCACGGTAAGCCAAAGCACTCCCGAGCTCGGTGCGAGCTGAGTGATGCTGCCAATTACGCCGCTTGTACGGTATGCGTAATTTGTTATGTGCGTTGGATGACAAAGCACCGGAAATTTACGTGCGAGCGGCTTTAGCCGCGATTTCCGCAGACCGTATATCACCTTATTAAAACTCGCAGAAAAACGCCTGGCGGAAAAAAACTCTGGTGTGATATGCCCCCGCGTGTTTCACGTGGAACCCTGCTGCTTCTCAAGAATCACCAGCGACCGGGGCTCTCCACCCTCGGGAAGAAGGTAGCCCCGGGTCTCTAAGTGCAGCCATCCTTCGGGCGGGCCGGAGTCCGCAAGCTCCTCCGTGCCTCTCATGGCAAGCAATAACCCGCCATCAACAAGAAGACGCGAACTCTCACCGCAAAGGTAATCCAATGAGCCCACCGCCCGCGCCGTAATAACATCGAACTCACCTTCCAGCTCCCCGCTCCGGCCATGGAAAACCTCAATACCTGAAAGACCCAGCGTACGGAGAACCTCCTGTAAAAAATGCACCCGCTTCAGACGCGACTCCACCAGCGTCACCCGACAACCCGGCAAAGATATCTTCACCGGAAGCCCCGGAACCCCCGCGCCGCTGCCAAGGTCCGCAATCCGAATACCTTCGCTCTGTCCGAGCTCCGACAAATAAGCCGGAATACTCAGCGAATCCGCCAGCAGCTTCCGAACCCGCTCCCGCTCGCCCTGTATCCCCGTCAGGTTCATCTTCGAAGACCACTTCTTCAGCACTTCAAGATAGATCGAGAACAACTCCATGCTATCCGGACCGAGCTCGATACCCAATGAGCGCCCGACAGCAATCAGAAGCTCCCGGTTTGAAGGGTCCATCAGCCCTCCCCGGACCGTCGGCCGCCGCGGACCAGTACCTGTAATAATGACACCGCCGCGGGCGTGACCCCCGGAACCCGCAACGCCCGCCCCAGGTTCTCCGGCCGAACCCGGTCCAGCTTCTCCCGGATTTCCGTAGACAAACCCGGCACCGACCGGTAATCAAAATCCTCCGGGATACGCTCGCCCTCCAGCCTCTGAAAGCGCTCCACCGACTCCTGCTCCCGGCGGATGTAACCCTCGTACTTCGTCATGATCTCGACCTCTTCCTCGACCGCCGGGGCAAGAGCAACAGGCGGAGGACTACATTCCCGAAGATGAGCGTAGCTGACCTCCGGGCGGGTGAGAAGCCTGCGGAGAGGCTGCGGCTCCCGCAAGGCAGAGGAACCAGCGGACGACAGCACCCGGTCAAGCTCCGACCCCGGCTCCGCATACTCCGACCCCAGCCTGGCAAGCTCCTCTTCAATCTGATCCTTCTTGCGCAAAAACCGCTCGTACCGCTCATCGCTTATAAGCCCCACGCTATGTCCGATCTCCCGGAGCCGGAGGTCCGCGTTGTCCTCCCGCAGAAGCAGCCGGTACTCGGCACGGGAGGTGAACATCCGGTAGGGCTCCTCTGTGCCCTTGGTCACCAGGTCGTCTATCAAAACGCCAATGTAAGCCTGCGACCGGTCCAGGATAAGCGGCTCTTCATCACGCACAAAGCGCATGGCGTTGATGCCCGCGATGATCCCTTGCGACGCGGCCTCCTCGTACCCCGAGGTCCCGTTGATCTGCCCGGCATGGAAAAGACCGGGCACCCCCCGCGTCATCAGAGTGGGCTTGAGCTGCACCGGGTTTACAAAGTCGTACTCGATGGCATAGCCCGGCCGCATGATCCGGGCATGCTCCAGCCCGGGTATGCTGCGCACCAGCCGCTCCTGCACGTCAGAGGGCAGGCTGGTGGGAATCCCGTTGGGGTAGACCTCTTTGGTGTGGAGTCCCTCCGGTTCGAGGAATACCACGTGCTCGTCACGGTCCGGGAACTTCACCGTCTTGTCCTCGATGGACGGGCAGTAGCGCGGGCCCGTGCCGGTGATCACCCCCGAGTAAAGCGGCGACCGGTCGAGCCCGCCCCGGATGATCTCCTGCGTCTCGGAAGTGGTCCGGGTAAGGAAGCAGGGGACCTGCTCGCGGTCTATACTTGCGGTGTCGAATGAAAACGGCCGCGGCGGCACGTCGCCGTCCTGCCTTTTGCACTTGTCATAGTCAATGGTCTTGCCGTCGAGACGGGGGGTCGTGCCGGTCTTCAGGCGCCCGAGCTCGAAGCCCAGCGAGGAAAGACTTGACGATAGGCCCTCCGCCGGAGGCTCGCCCGCCCGGCCTGCCGAGTAGTTGGTGAGCCCCACGTGGACCAGGCCCCGCAAAAAGGTGCCGGTAGTCAAGATAACCGCCCTGCCGGGTATCCTCTCGCCAAGATGGGTGATGACTCCCTTTAAGCGGTCGCCCTCCACCCAGACGCCGTCAACCAGGCCCTGCCGGACCTCGAGGCCCGGCTCGTTCTCCAATACCTCCTTCATCCGAACCCGGTACCACTCCTTGTCAGCCTGCGCCCGGTTCGAACGCACCGCTGGGCCCTTCCGCGTGTTCAGCCGCCGGAACTGGATGCCCGTCGCGTCTATCACGTGCCCCATCTCGCCGCCCAAGGCGTCAACCTCCCGAACCAACTGCCCCTTGGCAAGACCGCCGATAGCAGGGTTGCAAGCCATAACCGCCACCGTGTCCAGGTT
>CAYQTK010000078.1:0-17258 GCA_964420375.1 uncultured bacterium | reverse complement strand
AATTGAGCTGATTATATCAGGCTCGCCGGAGACCACCGACTTTTACCTATTATCTTATCTCAATCATGATGACTCCAAAAAACGGAGTTTTGCATCGGGCACTAAATAATGTAAGAGAAATATACGAGATATCTTTGAGCGGACGCAGGCAATGACGAAAAGAAGGATAAAATCAGGGCTCGGCGATCTTCTCCGCTCTGGGGGGCCTTTTACCTTCCAGAAAGCGCTCGATAAGCTTCGAGCACCATTTAAGGTCTCTTCCTCCAGTGAACTTGTATCCGTTGACTATAAAGGTGGGGGTCGCACTTATACCTGCGAGCCGGGCGTCTTCCACGTCCTTTTTTATTGACTTTTGCGTTTCGGAACTCTCCATGCAAGATTTGAACTTGTTTCTGTCCATGCCCCCTTCTTCGGCAAGGCGCAAGAGCGTATCCTTCTGCAGGGACCCTTTTTCCGCGACAATATCCCAGAGCTTTTCCGTATAACTTTTATATTTTCCCCTCTGGAAAGCGCACTCCGCTGCGGCAGCGGCTTCGCAGGCATGCAGGTGTGTAGGCACGGCCACGTAGGGATTGCACTCCGGCTCCAGGGGATAGCTTTTGTGGACGTACCTTATCTTTCCTCTGTACTTTTCGAGCAGTTTCTCCACCCGCCGGTGCATGCGCGTGCAGTGGGGACATTCATAGTCGCTCCATTCGATGATCTTGACCGGAGCACGGAAAGGGCCGGTGGCCGGGTCTTCGGAAAGGTCTATCTTTATGCCCTTTACCAGCTTGAGGTCTGCCGGCCGGATGGTCTGATTGTTATACAATGCAAGACCTCCGCAAGCGACCAATACCATGAAAACCGCAAACGCCGGCTTGACCTTGTCCTCCCAAAGACGGCGCCAATCCTCACGCCGACGGTAGAGCCACCTGCCGACAGGAGCGGACAGGGGAATCCCGGTAAAAACAAGCCCGAGGTTGACAAAGTAAAGTGCGGTGCAGTACGCGCAGAAGGTTTCAAGCCGGAACGCGGAAACATAAGCCAGGTAGACCGAGTAAGCCATGGACAGGAAAGCCAGTGCGAACATATAGTCCCCTGCCCGGGCGGCAAAAAATTCTTTGGCTCGAAGTCCGAAAACGGCAAGTCCCGCAAAAACAAGATAGGTCAAAATGGCCCATACCGGCACCGGGACCCCTAAAAGCATGGACTCCCTGCTCAAGGCCACTGCATTGCAGTCTACAACCCGGGCCACGTGACAGGCAAAGGGATGGAAAGGGTCTTTGCCGACGGTAAGGTGGATAACCAGAAGCTCGATGGAGAATCCAAGGCCCGACAGAGCCAGCACCAGAGCATAGATAAAAAAGCGCCTTTTCTTCGCCAGAGGGTCTTTCATTGCGATTCACAAAGGATGCATCTCAAAACAGGAAGCACAGCCCCAGCTTGGCCAGCGCTCCTGCCAGAGGTGCAAGCACGTTATCATCTAAGAAATCAAAGGGCAGGCTCTCGAAGATAGCGGCCACCATGGTGGACGCGAAACAGATAAAAGCCACCATGAAAAACGACAGGCCCTGGATATGATCGAGCACGTTCGCACCTTGCCACAGGAAACTCGAACCTTCGGCATTCCCGAGAGTGAATATAAAAAAGAACAACGAACCCAGCGTGCCCATGACCAGGAAAGCTCCCATGCCCTCATAAGTTTTGTCCGCGTTCCAGCGCAGCGGCGACTTGCCGAAAAACTTGCCGATCAAGGTCGCAAACCCGTCACCGAAACTCAATGTGGCCCACTGCGAAACCGCTATGGGCAAAGGGAAGCAGATCATCAGTATAAGCACGGTCACCGGATAGGAGAGCATCCCCCGCGAGTAACCGGTTTGCTTCTCGTCCTCCCGAAACGTGAAGCCGAAATAGCGCGGCATGCCCACCGCGTTCCAGATATAAGCCACCCCCGCGAAAACAATGCCGTACCACCAGCCAAGCCACCGTAGCGGAAGCGCAAGTATAACCACACCGATGTGAAGGCTCTTCCGAATAAGCTCCCGCGCCCAGTAAGGAAGATCATAAACCCCGCCCCACATCTCGGAGAAAACGGAAAGAAACCATGATCCCCCATCCTCCGACTGGGTACCGTCCTCCAGCTTCCTGCCTTCCCTCTTCAAATCACGTCCTTCCTCATCGAGCATTAAGTGATCCAACTCCAGTCTACTAATATAACCGACAACCAGGAAAAGTTAAATCCGTACCAAAAGTGGAGTTCCCCCATTTTTTCAGGCTTCGTAAAACCTTTAAAGCTGAAATAACCCGGGGGTGGTCCGTCCATCCTCCCCGGCGGGGAGGGGTTACAGGTTCAAAAGGGGTTGATCACGGAAGCATAGCGCAGTATTACATCCTCCCGGACTACCCGGTGAACCACTCCGAGCTCAAGCCCATATTCCGTTTTCACATTTTCAATGTTACAAGAGAACAATCTTAAAATGAAAATTGAAATCCAAGAAGAAAAAACGGGGAAACGCCTTTTGCACCGCAAGGGTGTACGACATATTTGGTGGTCATTGCCTCCCGGGTGGCCTACGCAGTTTCGTCCTCGAAACTGCGTGGGCCGTCCTACCTGAACTCCCTGCTCGCTTCAAGCTTTTCCCAAAATGGCTTCCTTCTCTTTTCAACCCCTCCTGCGCTCTTGCCCCTGTCTTCCTCCTGATGATCTTGGATACTATCAGACCAGCATCCCCAAAAGCAGGCCGGCGCAACAGCCACCAAATATGTCGCAGGCCCGCACCGCAATTGACAGTTATCATGGCCTGTGATAGCGTAAGTACTGGGTTTTTGTTTATAATTTTATGTCCGGGAAAAACTCGGGTAAATCAGATGGACACGGCAACAGCGCTTTTCGCTTCATTTTGCGATGTTGAGTTCGGCGCGTCCCGGAAATCGGCTGAGCGGCTTTTAGAGAATGCGCGAGATATCTATGGATTTGATCTTCTGTCTTTTAAGCCCAAGCTGTTGACGCGCAGGCTCCGGGCCCGTATTGCGGCCCGTGAGTGCAGCCACCTTGCCGATTACGTGAGTATACTGGAAGAAGACCCGGCTGAGTGGTCCAAGCTTATCCGGGCCCTGGCGATCCAGTACTCCGGTTTTTTTCGAAACCCGCGGACCTTCCGGCGGATAGCCGAGCTTGTCCTGCCTGAGTTGATGAAAGCCGGAGAAGAAGCCGCCGGTGTTTTAAGCGCGGGCTGCTGCCGCGGGGAGGAGATATACAGCGTGGCCATCATGTGGGACTGGGCGCGGGAGTGTCGTGGCGCGTCCGGGCAAGCGTGGTTTAAGGGCATTGATATTGACGAGACCGCAATAGAGTTCGCCGAGAAGGGCTTTTACCGGCAAGACAGTATCAATGTTTTGCCGGAAAAGATAAAAGACCGTTATTTCATAAAGCGTGACAACGGACACGCCCTGGTCCCGGAGATAAGACAGGCGGTGGAGTTTGCTGCGCAAGACCTGTTAATGGATTATAATTTACCGGTGACGGCCCTTGTTATATGCCGGAACGTCCTGATCTACTATCGGAGGGAACAGCAGAAGATCATCATGGATAAACTTTTTGAAAGCCTCTCTCCCGGAGGGTTCCTTGTTCTGGGAAGGACCGAGTCCCTGCCCCGCGAGCTCAGAGACGAGTTCCTGGTGGCGGATTCATGGGAGCGCATTTACCGCAAGCTAGGAGAGTGACCATGCGAATGCAGTCGAAAATCTTCTGGGGCTTTGTTCTGGTGGCGGCATTGACAACCCTGATCTACATAGGGACGGTGTTTGCCATCTTTAGTGTCGGCACGGAACCGGTGCGGGCCTCCATAGTGTCCCTGCTGTCGGTGCTGGTGTTAACGGCATTTTTCGCTCTTATCTACTCGCGGAGCATAACCCGGGACTTGAACTCGGTGATATCCTCCGCCCGGAAGATAAGCAAGGGGGACCTGACTCAGAAGGTGAGCATTCCCAGAAAGAGGCTTGGCAGGGACGAGATCGACGATCTTCTCGAAGCGGTGAACGTCATGCTGGACAGCCTCCAGGAACTCACCGGCAAGACGCAGAGCACAGCCATCAACATAAGCCAGTCCGCCCAGAACCTGTCCACCACCTCTTCGCAGATGAACGCCTCCACCGAAGAGGTGGCCTCCACAGTGGGCGACATCAGCAGGGGAGCGGAGCTCCAGGCCGAACTGGTCGAGAACACCTCGAAGACGGTCCGGGAGATGGCCGGCAATATCGAGATAACTTCGTCCAATGCAACGGTGACCAGCACCGCGGTCTCCGAGGCCGCCCAGAAGGCGCAAAGCTCCGGGGAGCTGGCCAGCACCGCCATGGAGAAGATGAAAAAGGTGTTCGAGAAAATGGCCAACTCCCAGGACATGGTGGTCAAGTTCGGGGAGAAGTCCCAGGAGATCGGCAAGATCGTGGAGATGATCACCAACATCGCCCGGCAGACGAACCTCTTGGCGCTGAACGCCACCATCGAGGCCGCCCGCGCCGGCGAGTACGGAAAGGGGTTTGCAGTTGTTGCCGACGAGGTCCGCAAGCTGGCGGAAGGAACGTCCAACTCTGCGGAGCAGATCACCGCCTTGATCCAGGAGATATCCGGAGAAGCCGAAAGGGTGGTATCTTCCATGATGGAGACCTCCCAGGACATCTCCGAGGGAAGGGAGGATATCGGGACCATTAACCAGTCCCTTCTGGAGATCGTGGACATGATAAACGACTCCGCGGCCAAGGTGAAGAACATCGCCGAGTTGAGCCAGGTCCAGGCTGAAGGGGCCCGCAACCTGGTACAGAGCATTGACGAGATAGCAAAGGTCGCCCATGACAATGCCTCGGCAACCGAAGAGGTAAGCGCAGCCACTGAAGAACAGGCGGCCTCCATGCAGGAGATGTCGTCGTCCGCACAGGAGCTCTACCGGCTGTCGGACGAGCTTAAGACTGTGGTCTCCAAGTTCCGTCTGGACACCGAGATGGTAATCGAAGAAGAAGCGGCCAGGGAAGGCACCGGCTTTGCTCCCGGCAGCGAAGACAGGCAGCAGGAGAGACCCTCCGGCGGGGAAAGCGTCTCCGGGCGGGAAAAAGAGGAGCAGAAAGGGGCCAAGGAGGAAAAAACAAAAAAGACGGGTACCGACAACAACTCGGACGACATGGACTTCATATTCCAGTGATCCTAATTTGGGGAAGGCGCTCAAAGGTTGGGGATGACCGCTCCGCGACAAGATGCTAGAAGCCAGGTAATCAGCTTTGTCCTCTCTCCCGAGATGATGGGCCTTCCCCTCCAGTACGTGGAAAAGGTGGTGGAGGCCGGCGATCTGAGCTTCATTCCCCGGGTGCCTTCCTTCATCCGGGGGGCCCTGAACCAGCAGGGCAAGATAGTGGCCGTGCTCGACCTGCGGGACTTTCTGGGTATGCCGAGTGCGGAGATCACCCCGGACTCCCGCATCCTTATCCTGGCCAGCCAGGTGTATCATCTCGGCTTTTTGGTGGACAGGGTGGAGAGGATCGAGTCGGTTCCGCTTTCCGGTCCCCTGGTCCAGTCGCCGGAAGCGGACTCCCTTCCCTACATCTCCAGGATAATCAACCTGGGGGGAAGGATATTAAACCTGGTTGACGTTGATAAGTTGCTGGGAGAGATAGAAAACTACTTTATCTGAGTTAATGGAGGAGGTATAAAATGCCGATCCGTGTTCTCATCGCTGACGACGCCCTTTTCATGCGCAACATGATAAAGGACGTGTTTGGAAGCGACGAGTTCGAGGTGGTGGGTGAGGCTGCCAATGGAGTGGAAGCAGTAGAAAGATACAAGGAGCTCACCCCGGATATCACCACCATGGATATCGTTATGCCCCAGAAAAGCGGGATCGAAGCCGTGCGGGACATAATGAAGCTGGACCGTGACGCCAAGATAGTCATGTGCTCCGCACTGGGACAGGAGTCCCTGGTCATGGAAGCCATCGAGGCTGGAGCCGCTGATTTCATTGTCAAGCCCTTCAAGCCGGAGAAGGTCGTCGAGGTGGTCAAGAAAGTGGTGCAACTGTGACGGCTGTTAAAGGTATCTGTCCCCCGTTCCTGTAAGGTCGAAATGGACGTATCCAAGTATAAATCCCTGTTTCTTTCCGAAACCCAGGAATTCCTACAGGCCATGAATGACTCCCTGCTGTGCATCGAGCAGGACCCCGACGACAGGGAGGCAGTAAACGAGGTCTTCAGGAACGCCCACTCCATAAAAGGAATGGCGGCAAGCATGGGGTTTGAAGCGGTGCGCGACCTGGCCCATGCACTGGAAGACCTCATGGACGGCTTCAGGAAAGAAGGCGCGCCGCCCGGCTCTACTGCAATGGACATGCTTTTCAAAGGCCTGGACGTGCTGGAAGAGTCCATGAAAGACATCGGCGAGGACAGGGAGCCATCTTCAAAACTCACCGAGCTTACCGAACAGATAAGAAGGTTCGAGGCTGGAGAGGTCTATGAGCCCGAGCCGGAAAAAGCCGCGCAGACAGGCGGAGAAGCCGGCACGGAACAAGCGGCCGAATCGACTGTTTCTCAATCACCGCCGGCATCCTCCGGGCCTTCCGACCAGGAAGCGAGGTTTGGGGGACTCGATTTCGGAAAGTACAAGAACATGTTCCTTACCGAGTCCCGCGAACACCTCCAGTCCTTTCAACAGAAGATGAACGAACTGAAAGACAAGCCCGCGGACCGGGACGCATTACAGGAGGCCCACCGAAACGCGCATTCCATAAAGGGAATGGCTGCCAGCATGGGCTACGAAAGCATTGCCGGGGCGGGCAAATCCGCCGAAGAGATCATTAAAAGATTCATGGAAAAGAACGAAAGCATGACGAAACCCGTTCTGGCCCTTGTTGATAAGGCATCCTCGATCATGGACACCATGCTCCGGGATATCGAAGAAGAGAAAGAACATTCCCGAGAGACCACTGACTTCATAAATAAGCTGCATCAGTTCCTGGAGCAAGGGACCATACCGCCCGAGATTGTGGCCGCTCCTGACTCAGAAAGCACAGAGGAGCAGCAGGAACAAGCTCCCTCCCGCACCGCCGGAGACGTCGAAGTTGACTTTGACGGCCCTCTGCCCGGTCCGGCCAGGGAAGAAGAAACTACCGCGGGACAAGAGCAGCAGGAACACCCGGACAGCGGAGCGTCCGCCCCGCAGCAAGAGCCTTCCATAGAGATCGATTTTGACGAGCCACTACCGGCGCCAGGTAAAAAACCGGAGCCTTCGCCGGAGACGCAGGAAAAATCACCGGAGCCGGAACAAAGCCGGCCTTCGCCCGGTATAGAGGTCGATTTCGACGCCCCGCTTCCCCGGCGCTCGGGAGCGGGAAAACGGGAAGCCCCTGCACAGACGCCTTCGCCGGAGAGTCAAGAAACCCGGCCGGTCCCTGCCGAAAAAGAAAAACCGATTCCCACCCTGACCCTGCGGGTGGTTCTTGATCCCGGAACCGCCGCCCCTGGAGTGAGGGCATTCATACTCATAAAAAGGCTCCGCGAGCTGGGAGAGATAGTAAGCTGCCGGCCTTCCCAGGAAGAGATAAAAGCAGGAAACTTCATCCATGACCCCGCCGGACTGGTAATGGAAGTCGACATCAACGCCAACGCCTCTGAAGAAGAAATCACCAGGACAGTCAAGACCGTTACCGATGTAAAAGACTTCCGGGTAAAAGCTCCCCCGGCTGAAGAGCCGCCCCCCGGACCGCAAAAGCCGGCGGAAGGGGAAGAGGCCTCGGAAGCAGTAGTGACCGAGCAGGGACAGATACAGTCCACCTATGACCCCTTTGCCCAGAGCCAGGGAATGCCGCAGACGGTGCGGGTCAAGACCACCGCTCTGGACAACTTCATAAACTCGCTTGGAGAGATGATCCTGGTGAAAAGCGAGCTCAGGGAGGTCGCCAAGAAAAAGTCCCTGCCTGGCCTGGAAGAAGGACTCGACCGGCTGGAGTCGCTGATAAGCGAGTTCCACGACCAGGTCATGAGCGTCCGCATGATGCCACTGGAAGGCGTGGTGCAGAGACTTCCCCGGGTGGTGCGTGACCTGGCCAAGGAGGAGGGAAAAAAGGTCAAGTTCGAGGTCAAGGGAAGAGATATCGAGTTGGACCGGGCCATCCTCGAGCAGTTGAACGACCCGCTTATCCACCTGCTTAGAAACAGTGTCAGCCACGGTATCGAGTCCCCTGACGAAAGGGAGCAAAAAGACAAGCCCGCCGTGGGCAACATAGTGCTGGAGGCATACCGCAAGAGGGACCTGGTGCTTATCGAAATCCGGGATGACGGACGGGGCATGGACCCTTTCGTGCTCAAAGAGACCGCGGTGGCAAAGGGGCTTATCTCCTCCGAAGCAGCCGAACAGTTGTCCAATGAAGAAGCCTATCAGCTCATCTTCTCCCCCGGCTTCTCCACCGCCAAGAACGTGGGCCTGATCTCCGGAAGAGGAGTGGGAATGGACGCTGTAAAAAACGTGGCCGAGTCAGTGGGCGGACATCTCACCATCGAGTCCAAAACCGGCCAGGGATCGACCTTTACACTGCACCTTCCCCGGACCATAGCCGTAGTCAACGTGCTCCTCGTCAAGGTGGACAACGAAATTTTTGGAATTCCCATTGCCAAGATCATGAAAACCGTGGAGATACTTCCCCACCAGGTCAGGAAGTCGCAGAACAAGCTCTTCTACCTCGACCGGCAGGAACTGGTCCCTATGAAAGCCCTTCACCGGTTCCTCGACCTGCCCGAGCCGGAACAAAGGGGAAGGGAACCCGTGCCCGCACTGTTAGTCGAGTCGGGAAACCGCAAGGTGGCGCTTACGGTGGACGAGCTGGTGGGACAGGAAGAGGCCTTTATCCGGCCTCTGGGAAAACCCTTGCAAAGGATTTCCGGGCTCTCCGGAGTCACCATGCTGGGAGACGGAAGCGTGGTGTTCGTGCTGGACACCATAAGCTTGATCTGAATGGAGATTTATGAGCAAATTAGGGACCGCCGGCATGAATGAGTTGTCAGACCTCCATATTGACGCCCTCCAGGAGATATGCAATATCGGGATGGGCAACACGGCCACTGCTCTGAGCCAGATGATCGGCAAGCAGATAGACTTGTCCATTCCCCGCGTCGAGGTATCCATGCTGTCCGAGTTTCCCGACCTGCTGGGAGACTCCGAAATGGTCATGGCTGCTATCCATACCCGCATCTGGGGAGACATCCAGGGGAACCTCATGTTTGTTTTCCCCTGGGAGAGTGCAAGAGTTCTATGCAGGCTTTTGACGGGCACCGAGCCGGAGGAGGAGTTCCACCTTTCGGACCTGCACGTGTCCGCGTTGCGGGAGATCGGCAACATCCTGGGTTCGAGCTACCTGGGCGCACTGGAGAGATTGCTGGGGAAATCGCTCTTGCCCTCCGTGCCCAGCGTGGCCTTTGACATGGCGGGGGCCATACTGGAAACCTTCCTGGTCCAGCTCGGCGAAGACGCGGACTCGGCAGTCATCATAAGGACCACCTTTTACGGCGACCGGGAGAGCATCCACGGCCATTTCTTTCTCATTCCCGATCCCGGCTCGCTTAAGATGATGCTGGAGGCCACCCGGGTCCTGGCGGATGAACATGCATAGGAGAAAAGGGTGGCCGGCCGGGAAATAAGAGTAAAAGTGTCGCAATACCGGGTGGCCAGAGCGCCCGCCGTACTTAAGATATTCGGGCTCGGCTCCTGCGTGGCCCTGGCATTGTACGACCCCGTGGCCGCTGTTGGAGGACTTGCACACATACTGCTGCCGGGACCGCGCCCCGACAATGAAAAGAGCAATCCCCAAGCGGGCAATAACTACAAGTACGCCGACCAGGCGGTGAATGCATTGCTGGAAGAGATGGAGAAACAAGGGGCAAAACGGCACAGGCTCCGAGCCGCGGTCGTGGGCGGAGCGAACATGTTTGTCACCCCCGACATCGAAGAGAAGGACATGCCCGGAAGACCGGGCATAGGAAAGCGGAACGTGGAGTCGGTTAAAAACCTGCTCCAGGAGTTCAAGGTGCCGGTGTTCGGAGAAGACGTGGGAGGGTCCAATGGAAGGACCGTTATCTTCGATCCCGGCTCCGGCCGGGTGCAGATATCCAACTACAAGGGAGAGCGAAAGGTTCTCGAGCCTGAGCAGAGCGGCCCCGGCAGCCGCATGGCAGCGGAGTAGAGCTTGATACCCATAAACCTGGAAGGCAGGCGGGCCATAGTCACCGGCGGCGGCAGGGGCATAGGCCGGCAGATCGCCGTGTCCCTGGCAGAGGCCGGCGCGGACGTCTGCATCACCGCCCGCTCCCTCGACCAGCTCGAGGCCACTGCCGACCTGGTCCGCAAAAGGGGAAGGAAGGCGCTCGTGGAAAAAGGAGACGCCCGGCTGCCGGAAACCGCGCAAATGGTGGTGGACAAGACATTGCAAGAGTTCGCCGGCGTGGATATCCTCATAAACAACGCCGGCATGGAGATGATGAAGCCGCTCTTCGAATGTGAGCCCGCCGACTTCGACCAGGTTATGCAGGTGAACGTCAAGAGCATGGTAATGTTCACCAAGGCCGCGGGAGAGCACATGAAGAAACAGGGCTCCGGACGCATCGTCAACATGGCGTCCACCGGCTCTTTTATCGCCGGGCCTGGACAGTCCCTATATCACGCCAGTAAAGCGGCCTGCGCCCACTTCACCAAGGCAGCGGCCATCGAATGGGCAAGATACGGCATAACAGTGAACGCTGTCGCACCCGGCTGGATAGACACCGAGCTCATATCGCATCTTACCGGCGACCGGGAAAAGCTGGACAAGTACTTAAAGGCAGTCCCCTTAAGGAGGCTGGGCAAACCCGAAGAAGTAGCTCCCGCCGCTGCTTTCCTGTGCTCCGACCTGGCCGCCTACATGACCGGAACCGTGGTGGTCATTGACGGAGGACTGATGATACCATAAGAGATGAAACATCTCTTGTTGCGGCATTGCGCTATATGGACTGAAAGAAGCAATAAGTGCCTGCCGGTTACTTTCTTCCGGCACATAAAACAATGATGAATCAAGAGAGACGATCTCAGGAAGGACGCAATCATGGACAGGAAAGTCAAAGGGACCATTTTTTCCGAGTACGTCCGGATGATAAAAGCCAACAAGCACCTGGAGTGGGACAGGTATCTTGGTGAGGACGAGTGGAAGCTGGTCAACGAGATGATCCTGCCCAGCAATTGGTACCCTGTGGAGTCGTACAAGAGGATGGGGCTTGCGGTGTTCAAACTCCTCGCCAAGGACGACATCAACGTCGCCTGGACCTGGGGAAGGTTGAGCCTGGAAGGACTGACCAAGGTTTACAAGAACCTCGTCGTTGCGAACGACCCCTTCGAGTCGATGAAAAAGTTTGCCATGATCCAGCGCAACCTGGCGAGCTTTGATCTTATCCGGCTGGAGAAGGTGGACCAAAACACCTTGCACATAGAGCTCCAGGTTTTCTTTGGAGAAGAGGCGGACAAGGCTTATGCCTATCAGATGGGCGGCATGCTGGAACGAACCGCGGAGTTGTCGGCCCCTTCTAAAGCGGAAGTAAACTTCATCAAAAAAAGCTGGGAAGGCGATAACAACACGGTGTTCGAGATGAAGTGGTAGTCCGGGCATTCGCGGAAATTGCATATCAAAAAGCGAAAGGGACATGGCTTGACTACAGGAGAGGGGTAGAATGTTATCTTTCATTCGAATGAACTTTCGCTGACATTAATTCCAGGAGGAAAGGACAGCATGGACAAAAAGGTTAAAGGGACCATTTTTTCCGAGTACGTCCGGATGATAAAAGCCAACAAGCACCTGGAGTGGGACAGGTATCTTGGGGAGGACGAGTGGAAGCTGGTCAACGAGATGATCCTGCCCAGCAGTTGGTACCCATTGGAGTCTTACAAGAGGATGGGACTTGCCGTTTTCAAGCTCCTCGCCAAGGGGGACGTCAACACTGCCTGGAACTGGGGCAGGTTGAGCGTCGAGGGGCTCACCAAGGTGTATAAGAACCTGGCGGACCAGCAAGACCCCTACGAGGCCATCCGCAGGTTTTCCATCATCCAGGGCAACCTGGCCAACTTCGATATTGTCGAGATTCACAAACAGGACGACAATACGCTCCGACTCGTATTTAATGCTGTCTTTGGAGACGAGACTGACAAGGCTTATGCCTATCACCTGGGAGGAATGATGGAAAGGCTCGCCGAGTTGACCGCTCCCGGGTCGGTTAAAGTAGACATCGTAAAAAAGGTCTGGGAGGGAGCACCTAACACCGTCTTCGAAATCAAGTGGTAATCCCCTGACGATATCCTTTAAAGGAGCAGAGAATCGGGAACTTCTCGTTCATTCTAGTGTCTTGTCAAGATTTAAATGACCTGTAACGTGCGAGCGACTTTAGTCGCGACTTGACTCGTTCGCACTAAAATCATTCTTCTTGGAAGCAAAAAAAACACTTGACAGAGCAATAGTGTCTTGTCACTCGAAAAAAGAGGAACGGATCCAGTGCAGATCGCGGCTAAAGCCGCTCGCACGATTTTTCTATTCCCCCAAAAGCTTTTAAGACACCAGCTCGGGAGACAGATGCTCGGTATTGATATGCAAAAGCCGGCGTTTTTTGAGGTCCGGGTTCATTGAAAAGCACTCCTTGAATAGAGTACTGTAAAATATAGCGGAGGCGCTATCTTGTTATATTTTTACTTTGCGCATTCGCGCCTGCGTGAAATAACAACTATTTTGGACAAAAGTGATAAACAATGTTGAAGCCGGAAGAGGAGTCCGGACTTTCTTTTCACAGGGCCGTTCTGCCGGTTGCCGGCGTGGCTGTCTTGAGCGCGCTCTTCGCTTTCCTGCCTTTTGCATTCGGCCGGACCATAGTGGACACGCCGCGTTTTAACGACATCGGACACCAGTGGATACCCTTTGCCAACTTTCTTCGAGACTGTTATAAAGCAGGCGTCTTTCCGCTGTGGGACCCGCATGACCTGTGCGGGATGCCTTTCCTGGCTTTCTCTCATACCTCCTCTTTATACCCCGGCTGGGTGTTGTTAAACCTGGCGTCCGCGTCCTATCCCACGGTCATGGCCCTGGATATCTTTATACATCTGGGACTCGCCGGAGCATCCACTGTCCTGCTCTTTCTGTATCTCGGCAGAACAAGGCCGTCCGCATTCGCCGCAGGCGTGGTCTTCGCCTTCTCCGGGTTCCTGTTCAACAGCATTAACGTGCCCCATACGCTCCATACCTGCGCCTGGCTGCCGGCATGGTACCTGGGATGTTTCGCCCTCCTCAGGCGACCGAGGTTTTCAGTATATATTGCAGCCTCGGTATGCCTTGCTCTCATGATAGTGGGAGGGGCCCTGGAGACCGCCATGTACGCCTTTATCGGGCTCGCCTTCGAGGTCATCCTTCGATGGAGAGAAAAAACCCTTACCAGGGCGGCCATGGTCGCGCTGGCCACTTCACTGGTCACGGCGGCACTGATTGCAGCGGCATTGCTGCTGCCCGCCACCGAGCTTTTACAAAACTCCATCCGCGCCCAAGGGTTCTTGAAACCGGGAAACTCCCCCCTCCTGCTGTTGCCGATGATACCCATGATCTTTTTACATGTTCCTACCGATATATTTCCATCGAACCACGGCATGAACGTGTTCTACCTGGAAGCACTGCTCATCCTGTTCGCAGCCTTCGGTATGAAGTTCTCCTACTCCAGAAAAAGAATCATGTTTATTCCCGTGGCCCTGCTTTACCTGGTCATTTTTCATTCTTATCCTTTAAATCAGCTCACTTCCTGGATTCCTGTGCTCGGCAAAACCATGGTGCCCCTGCGGATGTGGACCGTAGTGATGCTTTTTTTCCTGCTTGCCTCAACCTATGCAGCGGACCGGTGGGCGGAGAACGTTGCCAAACAACAAGAGACTGCCGGCGGATGCCCGCTGCCCTTCTCCAGAACAGGCGCGGTTATAATCCTCGTCTATGCGGCAGCGGTGCTGGTGTCACTGTACTGGCTCCGGCAAGCCCTTCCCTTTCGCGTCCTTTTCGCGCTCTCGCTTGGGATGTTGGGAGTGGCGGCGCTCCTGCCCCGGAAAATCCCCGGGAGATTACTGAAGCGGCCCGCAGCGTTATTGGCGATCATCATAGTCCTGGACGTGTACGGCCTCGCGCTGGGACACATGCCCATGAGCCGGCCCGAAGAGTTAAAGGTGGACCACCGAGTATCTTCCGCCATCCGGAACACCGCGGGCCGGGCAAGGTACCTTATCATCGGCACGGCAGGACCGCATGACACCGGCCTGCCTTTCCACCTCGGCATGCGAGTCAATGCCGATACCATCGACACCACCGTGCGCATCCCCCTTATGAACGCTGCAAAAAGGCTTGACATGCTCTACCCCCAACTCATCCAGTACAAGCACGGCCTTATAAAGTATGATCCCTGGCTGTTGAGGGGACCCGGTAACATAGACCAGGAAAAGGCGTTCCTCTTAAACCGGATGAATGTCCGCTTCGTGATCTCCAGACGCGAGCTGCCCTCCATGGGAATCAACCTTAAACCAATCAGGCAGGACAAACATCTCCATATCTACCAAAATCCCCATGCTCGACAAAGAGCGGTCATCAAAACCACACACGAAACAATTCCGCTGATGGCACTCTATCCGGCGCCCGACAAGGTGAATATCCTCCTGCCCCCCAAAATACCCGCCCCGGCAAAAGACAAGCAAATACTCATCTCCGATACCTACACCCCCGGCTGGAGGGCTTTCCAGGAGAACAAAGAAATAACCGTCAGTACCGGCAAGCTCGCCTTCCGAAAACTGAAACTTAAAACACGAGCTCCACCCCAAATAACCATGAAATATATTCCCTACTCCTTCCGTATCGGACTGTGGGCTTCCTTGACATCTCTACTGGCTATGGCTGCGGCAGTCGCTGCCGGACGTTTCATAAAATCCGCGCTCCGGAAGATGAACATAAACCGAACGATAAACACGTGAAAAGATCTTGTGCGAGCATCAATTGCAGTTAGACCTGCACGCAAAATAGTTTAGAATAGGATAATCATGAAGATTCTGGTCACCGGCGGCGCCGGGTTCATCGGCTCCAATTTCATTCATCTCCTGATAAGGGAAACCTCCCACCAGGTGATTAACCTGGACGCGCTCACTTATGCAGGCAACGCAGCCAACCTGGAGGACATTGAAGCAAATGAACGCTATACCTTTATAAATGGCGACATCCGGGACCGCGCCCTCCTGCAAAAGGTCTTTGCTGAAGGGACCGAGGCCGTGGTCAACTTTGCAGCAGAGTCCCACGTGGACCGGAGCATCGAGAGCCCCGCGGAGTTCCTCGAGACCAACGTGATGGGCACGGCTGCACTGCTGGACGCGGCGCAAGAGCATAATGTAAGTCTTTTCCTACAGGTCTCCACTGACGAGGTCTACGGCTCGCTGGGCCCGCAAGGGATTTTCACCGAGCAGAATCCACTGGCCCCCAACTCGCCTTACGCCGCTTCCAAGGCTGCCGCGGACGTCCTGGTCCGGTCGTATCATCGCACCTACGGGATGCCCGCCATCATCACGCGGAGCTCGAACAACTACGGGCCTTACCAGTTCCCGGAGAAGGTGGTCCCGCTTTTTGTGACCAATGCCTTGGAGGACAAGCCTTTGCCTCTTTACGGTGACGGCTTGAACTCCCGCGACTGGATACACGTGGAGGACAACTGCCGGGGCATACTCCTGGTGCTGGAGGAGGGACACGCAGGCGAGGTCTACAACATCGGCGGCAACACGGAGATCAGGAACCTGGACCTTGCCGGCAAGATACTGGAGATACTTGACAAGCCGGTCGAACTCATCACCTACGTACAAGACCGGCCGGGCCATGACAGGCGCTACGCGCTGGACTCGTCCAGGATCGAACGCGAGATGGGCTTTGTAAGGGACTACAGCTTCGAGGACGGCCTGGCAATGACGGTCCGGTGGTATATCGAGAACCGGCGGTGGTGGGAGAGCATTAAGAGCGGCGAGTACAGGGAGTACTACGCCAGGATGTACGGAGCGCGTCTCGGAAAATCGGGCGGGCCGGGTCTCAAATGAAAGCAAGGCCGCGATGAAGGTGCTGGTGCCGGGCGCAGCGGGAATGCTGGGCAGGGCGATAATGGAGCAACTTGGACACGCGCACGACATGGTGGGTCTCAACCGCTCCGACCTCGACATCCGGGACAGCAAAGCCCTGGAAAGCGTATTGGACCGGGAGTCGCCGGACGCGCTGGTAAACTGCGCGGGTTACACCCGGGTGGATGATGCAGAGGACGAGCCGGACGTGGTGATGGAGATAAACGCCGGAGCCCCCGCCCGGATGGCTGCGACCTGTTGCGAGCGCAATATAATCTTCGTGCACATAAGCTCGGACTATGTTTTCGACGGCTTGAAGGGCTCACCATACAAAGAGGACGACCCGGCCCATCCCCTAAACGTTTACGGCAGGAGCAAGCTCGATTCCGAGCGGCGGGTCGCAGAAGCCTGTCCCGCAGGCCTTTTGATTTTGCGGACCTCCTGGCTGTTCGGGCACGGTGGGAGGTCTTTTGTAAGCTCTCTTCTGGAGCGCTACTCGAGGGGGGGAAGGGAGTTCCGGGTTGTCAGCGACCAGGTGGGCAGGCCGACCTATGCCCCCGACCTCGCGCTCGTCATCCGGGCCGCCCTTGAAAAGGGCGTTCGCGGCATATATCATGCCTGTAATCAAGGCGCGACATCGTGGTTTGAGTTTGCAAAGGACATATTTAAAACAGCAGGCTTGTCTTCCCGGGTCCGCGTCCGTGCGGTGACTTCGGAGGAGTTCGAGACCAGGGCGGCCCGGCCTTCTTATTCGGTCCTGGACACCGACAGGCTGGAGAGCTGCCTGGGTTTCCATATGCCCGATTACAAGGACGCCCTGGCGCGCTACATTGAAACCACATATGCCTGCGGCTTCCCGCCGCTTTCCGAGGAGGTAGAAGATGCCTGACAAGCTGACGTGTACATGGTGCGGAAAAAAAGAGAACGAGGTCAAAAAGCTTTTTCCGGCAAAGATGATCTGCATCTGCTCGGAATGCGTGGAACGGATGTCCGGCCTTGCCAGGGCGGAGGAAACGGACCTTGCCGATTCCGTGCGCCGGGAGATAGACAAGGCGGTACAGCAGAGCTTTCAGCATATCATCAACCAGATCGACCTCGGTCCCTTGAACGAGAAGTACCAGCG
>CAYQTK010000077.1:0-17309 GCA_964420375.1 uncultured bacterium | reverse complement strand
AGAAAAAGTAGTTCCCAGCAAAGTTTATGCCGCCTGACCGCGTCTCACCCGTAAAAAAGTTGTCTTCGCTCATCCCCTGCATGCAACGGGAGTCTTTACCGAAGAGAGTCGATTGCAAGGACCGAATCACTGTCCAAGATTGAGGCTTAGATCGGCCCTTTTGGGTGCTTTCTCAAACTTGCGTTCAAATCAACCACCAAGGTCCAATTAGAGATGGGAGCTTTTACATCATATCCGAATTCAGACAAATTCGGTTATTCCGGACACCAAGAGCCTCTTTTCAATTGTACCATTCGGGGAAGGGGAGAAAATCCCTCGCCTTTAGGCGAAGACTTTAGTATGCCCGTAAGGGCAATAGCGGACTAACACCGGATAAAGTCGGATGGTTTGGTCGCAGAGTCTTTTTTGAACTACCACCGTCTAAAGCCGGTGGTATAGGGGCCGCCGAAGTCGAATTCATTCGACGAGGCGATTGGGCCATCAAGCTGTCGCCTGGAGGAGATAGTAGTCGACTTTTGCTCACCTCGCACCATTTTAGAGTCCCACACTGCCGGACAGATGAAGGACACCAACGGCGAAAACCGCATAATGAAGCCCACCGGAGCGATTCTGAATTTATAAGCTCCAAGCCTGCCCGGACGATTCCAGGACGTAGTAAAATCATCCCTCAACCAGGCCTGGAGGATAGTGAAATAGTTCTTGACATACTCAACCCCTTATGTTAGGGTTTTTACGCTTTTTCGAAGTAACGAATCATTTAGCCATGAGGCAGGGCAGGTCATGAAAGATTTTGTTGTGGGACTTATCACTTACGGGGCGGTTATCTTTCTTTCGTGGTGCTTTGTATTCCCGCTTTTTCCTTCCGACCTTCCCGTACTTTTACTTTTGCTGATCACTCTTATGGTGGTCGGCCGGCGTATGGCCCGGCCTCCGGAGGCCGAGGACTCTTCCGGCTCCGCGATCAAGGCCGTGGTTTTTGATGCCCTTATACTGGCCGTTTCTCTTACCGTGCTTATTCTCGACAGCTCTCCGATGGGCCCTATGCTGGTTGCGGCCGGCCTGCTTTTAATCCTCAGTTTCTGCGTATCCAGAAAGCGGCTCTCCATACTGGCGGGAGCATTGATCTTCACCCTCGTGCTTATGGGGGTTTACATGTTGTATAATGGGCTCTTCTATGAAGATGAACTGGTGTTGTCCCTCCTCCCAGAGTTTCTCGTTATTTCCTCCCTGGTGCACGCCTTCAGCAAAGCGGGCATGGAGGCAGGGGAGAAGCGACCCCTTTCGAGGTCGGTTTTTCCAAAGCTGGGAAAAAGCCGGAAGGGAGAAGCTTTCGCAGGGGTTCTAACCGGTTCTGTGACGGTATGTGTAATTATATCTATGATAAAAATCGTAGCAGCAATAGATGAGAGGCAAGACATGCTGCACCGAATAGATGATCGTAAAGAAGAGCTTAAAGAGCTAAGGGAAATGGTTCAAGATGTAGAATCAGGGGCGGATTCCTGGCTTTCTGAATGGAAGACGCTGGAAGCGGGAGTGGACACCCGGAATGCTTCCGAGTGGGTTGAGGATATGTGTGATCCCGGTTTCTCGAAGTGCGATCATTTTATTAGCGAAGACGGACGCGATTCGAGCTTAAGCCTTGCTGTTGAGGGAGAGTGGAGTTCGATATGGCAGTTGATCAGCGATAACCGGAAAGCCCCTTATGGAGGAAGGCTGGTTTACATTGATATTCACACGCTAGAAGAAGAGGGAGTCGGTGCAAGGATAAGATGGACATATCCGAATAGAATCCATGATCATCTGGGGGCCTTATCTGATAAAATCCAGTCCATTTCATTTCCTGATAAAGAAACTATAGATGCCGAATTGAACAAACCTTATAGAGCGCGCTTTACTTCTTCTTCAGAAGCACTTTTGAAAACAGACCTGTCATCCACGGACGAGCAGGAAAAATGGTCGCGATCATATTTTCGTTTCAGAGAGTCACTATTTAAGGATAGTTTGAGATCATTTGCCAATGTGCGCTACAAAATTAAGCTGAATGATAGATTTGAACACCTCCTCGAAAGGCAACGCAGATTCAAAGAAGATCAGCTTTCCAAGTCATGGCATCCCGATTTGTTGCCTTTAGTCCGCACGGGCCTTGAAGATGTCATCGAAAAACAGCAGAGCAAAGGCAACCGGTTTAACAGTTTCTATACAGGGGATTCACTTAATATGGCAAGAATAACCTTTTATTCTCCATACCGGAAAACACCACTTGCCTTTACAGAACGTTTTGAAGTGGGCCAGGAAGAAGAGACAAAGCCAAAGTCGCGGTCATTGGGCCCTCCGGGCGGCTCTTTCTCCGAGGTCCGGAAAGAAGAAGGCAAACCCAAAGGCCAAGCACCGGAAAAGATGGAGATACAAACCGGAGAGCAGGATTCTGCTTCGCCGTTTTCAAACCCGGCGTCTGAAGGGCAGAAAGAAACCGCCGCTCCATCGGAGACCGAAAGGCAAGCTGTTAATAAAGAAAAAGAAGACGAAAACAATTCCGGCCCCGCAAAAGGCAAGAAAATAAAAGCAGAAGAAGTAGAACCTAAAAAGATCAAGATTAGTATAGAGCCTCCCGGCATTACCGGCTTGACCCTGATTGTCAGGGTTGTTCCCGAGCCGAAAGTTATTATGTCCGAGGTAAAAGATAAAGTTCCCAGTGTAAGTCTCCCTCTCGAGTCTTTGGGCGGGAAAGAAGACGGAGTACGCGAATGGCGGATCACCGAAGCGGCAGACATGGATTTTTGAACATGACCTCGGGCAGGCCTTTTTGTTTTTGCCTTGCGGCATGGATTGTTTTGTTTTCCGTGCCTGTTCTTTCCGCGCCGCAGCCCGAAAAGCGGCCATGCGGTTCTGAGGTCCACGATGTTATCAAGACCTCGTGGGGGGGCGTTTTCATTGCTACGGACAAGGGCATAAGCCAGGTGGTCGGTCCGGACAAGTACATCAACTATACCGTGTACAACGGTCTGGTTTCAGGCATGGTCTACGACCTGGAAACGGACGACGCCGGCAAGCTGTGGATCGCCTCCGAGGGCGGCATCTCTGTATTCAAGGACGGCGAGTTCGTTAACTTTCCCTATGGCGAAGGCTTTATTGAAGGTCCTGTGATACGTCTTGAATTCCGGGGCGGCAAGATAAAAGGGCGCACTTCCCGAGGAGACGTGTTGATATTCGAAGGCAGAAGGGTTAAGTATATCCCTGGGTCCCCACAGAAAGAACGGGGGAGATATAATGAACCTTCCTTCACCCGGGAAGATATAGGCTCTAACAACGACATCTCCCGCTGGCGGGAGATACTGGACAGCGGTAAGCCTGCTTTATATCCCTATAACCTTGCCGCTCCTTTCCTCAATATTAAGCCCTCCGAGAACAAGGTGAAGGAGTTAAGCGTAGGTCATCTCAAAAAAGCAAGACAAAAAAGAGTAAGGATTCGCAAGTCGAGAGAGCCGGAAAAGTCCTATGCAGGGACACCGGCCGTGATATTGCTGATTGTCCTGCTGGGCGGCTGGGGAATATTTCGGACATACAAATACATCGAGCTTCGCAGGGCGTTCCGGCAGGGAGCTTTGTTTAATCAGCCCCGGGAAAAATGACCCGGGAAGCATGTTAAGAAAAAGGAGATGATCGAGATGAGAGTCATAACAAGCCGAAAAGGGTTCACTCTGATCGAGCTTACCATCGTGGTAACCACGATAGCCCTCCTTGCCGCCCTGGCTATTCCCAATTTTATGAAAATGATGGCCAAGAGCAAGCAATCCGAGGCCAAGATAATGCTCGGGTCCATTGCCGCGGCACAGATGCGCCATAAGCTCCATCACGGGACCTTTGTGGCATGCAAAAAAAACCCGCCGGAGCCGAACTCCGAGTGGGACAAGGACGTGCCGGGATGGGGGGAAATAGGATTCGCAGCCCACGGCAAGCTTCTCTACCAATACGAGGTTGTGGCCGACGAACAGGGCTTTATCGTATATGCACGCGCCAACATAGACAATGATAGCGCCATGGACGAATGGTCAATATCCTCGGAAGACCTGTCCCTTGAAAATTTACAAGATGATGTCCGATAAATCTCCGGGAGCTTGAAAACATGAAGAGCAGATGGACAAACCAGGAAAAGGAGTTCTTCTACCGGCAGCTTCTTGCCTTGCTCTACTCGGGCATGTCCCTTGACCGGGCAGTAAAGCTGTTTGCAGAAGAAGAACTCGATCCCCGGCTCTCCAAGGTCTTCGGCAATATGGCGACGCACCTTTCCGAAGGCAAGAGCCTGTCTTCCTTTATGCAGGAGCACCAGCAGACATTCACCGCCTATGAGAGCGACATGGTGGAGACAGGAGAGAAGAACGGGAACCTGGAAGAAATTTTGGAGAGACTGGCCGAGGTTTTCGTAACTGAAGAAGAAAAGCGGCAGGGCAATGTAAACTTATGGTATGCCATAATCACAGGCGGGATTGGTATGCTGGTATTATTCGCATTTATTTTCAGCCATATAATCGATGCATTTGAAAGAATGTTTCAGGACATGAACTTGGGCGAACTGCCCTCGTTGACCGCCTGGGTTATCGACATTAATGATTTTTTCAATCATCTTCCTAACGTCCTGATTTTACTTGCTGTCATTATCGTCATTGTTGGCGGCTTATTGTTTTGGAGAATAAAGAGGCGGGAAAATTTCAGCCTGGCTCTTTCCTACATTCCCTGGCTGGGCAGTGCCTGGACAGGGGAGGAAGCCGGCCGACTCCTCTATGCCACGGGAAATGCCCTGCAGGCGGGGGTTCCCGAAAAAAGGGCGCTGTTAAGTTCTGCTCCCTTTGCTCTCCATTCCTATCTTCGCTCGCGGGTAAGCACTGTCGCGGAAAGTCTTGCTGAAGGGAAGAGCTGGTCGGAATCATTCCAGGCAATAAGACGTTTTCCGCCTGTGCTGCTCGCTTTTATAAGTCTTGGCGAAAGTAAGGGGGATATGGCTTCCGCGCTTTTGGAGTCGTCGCGATTATTTGGGGGCAAGTCTCAGAAATTCAGTTCCACCCTCGCGGATCTGGCAGCAGCAGGATTGGGCGTGGCGCTCGGTTTTATTATTTTCTCGCTTTTTTTGCCCATATTTTCTCTTGTGGGGAGATTTGTTGGTTGAGGCATAATAACCAAAGGATGACTGTCCATGAGTGTCTTGCATAGCATCATTATAGGCCGAAAGTTCAAGAAGAAGATGATAAAGCCCCTGGCGGGCATGCTGCGGCAGGATTATCCGCTCCCGGAGATATTCGAGCACCTGTCGGGCGCCTTTAGAACCAGGAAATACGCTTTCCGGAAAGTGGCTTCGGGCCTTAAGGAGGGGGAGAGCTTAAGCGATGCCCTTAAAAAGAGCAAGCTCAAAATTCCGCCGCTTGTAAAGTCACTTATAAAAACCGGGGAAGAGAAAGACGCCCTTCATGGAGCTGTTAGCGTAGCCTCGGATATCCAGGATGGAGGGCCGGCCAAACCCGCCATCCATCCGTGGGATTACTATATCTATGTTATCTGTGTGCTGGGCATACTGTTTGTTAATCTGGTCTTTACCGTGCCTACTTTCGAAAAGATGTACTCTGATATGCAGGTCGGCTCCCTTCCTGCTTTCAGCCGATACGTAATTGGCCTGTCTGATTGGTTAGTTTACGGAGGTTGGCTGTGGGTATTGATTTTCATCGTCGTGGCCATTCCTTTAATCATAATTGCCTCAAAGCGAGGGCATATCCACTGGCTGGGCATGCAAATACCCGGTATCAAGAGGCTTGCATTGTACTCGGGCTGGTGGCCAGTGCTTTACGGCACCGGCCGGCTCATGCAGGAGGGGCTCCGGTTCGAGGACGCCCTCAAGGCCATGGTCAGTGCCGGCAAGATGCGCATGCTTTCCAAAAAGGCGGATAAGGTCAAGCACTATATTCATGAAGGCCTTGATCCCCGCGCAGCTTGCGAGAAAAGCGGCCTTTTCATGGAGCCACTCCAGTTGGCCCTGCTCTCCGGCGAAGCAAAGGGAGATATCGCCGGAACACTGGTAAGTTATGGAGAAAGCTGCCGCCGGCTGCAAGTCTCCTTGATCGAAAAGTGGTACCCGGTCTTCGGGACAATTGCAATCCTGATAGTTATTATACTCGTGCTAATCACGATTGTGTCCATGTACTTGCCGATATTCGGCTTGGTAGGGGGTATGGCACTTTGAACAAGAACTCAAAAAAACGGGAACAGACCCCGGAGCTCGAGCTCTTCCACGAGCATATGGCACTGGCGCTGGAGACCGGCATGCCATTGTCAAAAGGGATGCGCAAGCTGGCAGGACAGGTCAGGAGCTTCGGCTTTCGAAAGTCCCTCCATCGCCTGGCAGCCGACCTGGAAGAGGGGCAGAGCCTGGCCGATTGTCTTGCCCTGGAGAAGAAGTACTTTCCCTCCGATTACGTGGCCCTGGTGCGCATGGGTGAGATAGGGGGCAACCTCAGACAGGGCCTTGATATGGCCATCGAGACCTCCCTGTTCCAGAAAAGGTTCAAGGACCGGATGCAAAAGGCAATCATGTATCCGCTTCTCATATTTCTAATCATCTGCGGAGCATATGTAATTGCCATCGGCGCGTTTTATCCCCTGATAATTGATATTAACCGGGCCTCCGCAAGCGAGATACCCCCATCCGGGTACCTGGCCTATAACATCTTTACTTGGCTCGGACAGTACGGCTTCTGGGTGCTGCTCGCATTGGCGGTCCTTGTTCTCATCCTGCGCACGGAAAATGTCAAAAAATACGTCCACGCCATGGGTCTCCGCCTGCCCTGGCTCGGAAACATAATAAAAGCCAGGTTTATTGCGTCATTCTCCGAGAGCCTGTCCATGCTTCTTCACGGCGGCATTCCCTTGCCCGAAGCAATGGATACGGCAGCGGAAGTGACCATGAACAAAAGCCTGCGCGAACGCCTTAAAAAGGCAACGGCACGACTCCGCGAAGGAGAGGCCCTGGAAAAGGTGCTCGGTTCCATGAACGTCTTCCCGTCCTTGTACCTGGCCGCGATCAGCATGGGCCAAGATGCCGGAGCCTTGCCGAAATCGTTGTCCGTCATGGCGGAGACCTATAAGAACCAGACCGAGTACAAATCCCGGCTTTATTTCCGGATACTGGAGGTTTCTCTCATTTCGCTGGTAGGCATATGGGTGGCATTCATTTTAGTGGCGTTGTTCAGCACTTATATAGACCTTTGCTCCAACACCATAAACACGATGACGATATGGTAATCGAAATTAAAGAAAAGGGACTTCGAGTAGGCCGCATATCTTTTCCCGGCCTTGCCAGGACCATCCCCTACGAGGAGATAGAGGGGGCAAGCTGGAAACAGAACGGCAGAAAAGGAAAGCTTATCATCGAAAGGTGCGGGGAAAAGTCCCTCGCAATTGGCGGACTCGGGCCGGAAAGAGGACAGGAGCTGTCCGCACAAATCAAGGAGATAGTAAATCCCTCGCTGGCCCGGCAGGAAAAGGCGCTTTCTCCGATAGAGATTGACAAAGTCATGTCCGAGCTGGCGGAACGCGCCGGCATAAGGCCCAGCGTGGTCCTGGCTTTCCTGCTTGACCAGGCCCGGCGACTCCGGGCCACCGACATTCACCTCGAGCACATCAGGGGCCAATATCAAGTCCGCTTCCGGGTCGACGGCATGCTCCTCGACGTGGCCCGGGTGCCCGACTCTCTCCGCAGCAGGCTCATCTCCCACATAAAGAACGCCGCAGGACTGGCCTCATACCGCAGGGACGTTCCCCAGGAGGGAAGGCTGACACATGCCGGAGATAACAACGGCACTCCCATGGAGCTCAGGCTGTCGGTAATACCCGCGCACGGAGAAGAGTCCCTGGTACTGCGCATGTTCGACGCTTTGCGAGGGAACCTGGGCATATCAGAGCTGGGCTTCTCCGAACAAGTGCTTGCCGAGTACTCGAAGATACTCGAAAAACCCCGCGGAATGGTGCTGCTCTCCGGACCGGGAAGCAGCGGCAAGACAACCACCATCTACTCTTCTTTGCGGCACATGATGGAAGGACAAAGAAAAGGACAACGCGCAGTGTCCCTGGAAGACCCCATCGAGTATCCTCTCTCCTGTTTGAGCCAGGTGGAGGTGGCCCCCCATAAAGGACTCACTTTTGATAAGCTGCTCGCAAACCTGCTCCGCCAGGACGCAGAGGTCATAGTGGTGGGAGAGATAAGGGACAAAACAACCGCGAGCATAGCATTGCGCGCGGCGCTTACCGGACACCTTATCCTGAGCACCGTGCATTGCGGGTCTGCGGCTGAAGTGCCCCGCAGAATGATCGACCTGGAAGGAGACCCTTCACTGGTGGCAGAAGGACTGACCGCGGTGATGGCCCAGCGGCTGGTCAGGAATATCTGTCCGGAATGCAAAACCATTGCCGAGTCAGCACACGGGAAAAGCCTGTTCCGGGGAATTGATGACAACATCGAGGAGTCCTATTACGGCAAGGGATGTCCGTACTGCCTCCATACCGGCTATTACGGAAGGACCGCTCTGGCCGAGCTTCTCGTAAACAGCCCGGCTATATCTGCATTAATTCGAGAAAGGTCTCCTGTCTCCGAGGTGCTCGAGCAGGCAGCCTACCAAGGCATGAGGACCATGAAAGAGGACGGCAGGGAAAAAGCAGCCAAAGGCATAACCACTCCCGAGGAAGTTGTGAGGGTTTTGGGATGAAAACGTCATTGAAAATGAATAATAAGGGATTCACGCTGATCGAGCTCATGATAGTAGCGGCCATAATCGGAATCACCATGGCCATGTTTGCGCCACTGTATTACCAGAGCTTGAAGGCTTCAGAATCGCAGGTCTCACTCCAGGTTGCCCACCGGGCGCTCCGAAACGAAGTGGAAATCCTCCGCTCCCTTCCCGGAGACGAGCTTTCACCTGGACAAACCCTGCCCTTCGACCGCAGGGTGGAGGAGCTGGAGGCCCTTACCGCGGGCAGGGGCGTGGTCAAGATGGAATCTTCTCCGGACACGCCGGGCCTTGTGGAGATCAGGGTCGAGGTCCACTGGCGGGACCCTGTCATAGGGATGAGATCAATCCATACAATCCTCTACCGCCACGTATCAGGAGGAGTGCACAATGGAAATTGAGAAAAGCAGAGCAGGGTTCACCTTGATCGAGCTTATGATCGTTGTGGCGATTGTGGGCATACTTACGGTTCCCTTTATATACATCGAGATAAACAGCCACGAGCTGGTGGCAAAGGACATTGCCCGCTCCGACATGACAGAGGCAGGCAACCGCGCCCTGGAGTGGATGGCCAAGGACATCAGGGAAGCGAAAAGCATCCCTCCTGAATGGAAAGAAATGGAGCTCGGCCCGGCGACATTGCTCTTGGAAAAAGAAGAGTGCGTCGTCGGCTATCATTACCTTAAAGACAAGAGAAGACTTGTCCGCAAGGAGTATGACCTTGTTTCAGGTGAACAAAAAAGCATTACAGCCATGGCCAATAACCTGCAAAAGATCGAGATTTCCCCCCTTGAAACAAATGCGGAAATCATAAGTATAAAGCTCGAGTTTTCCAAAGAAATGATAGCCACCGCAGAGCGGTTTGATCTTCAAGCCCAAGTCGCCAGGAGAATCAAATGAGCAAAATGAAACATCAGAACAAAGGCGGAGTAGCCTTAATATACACCCTGGTTCTCTGCCTGATGCTGAACTTTCTTTTCTTCTATGCATTCATGCGCACAGATGTGGCCATGGAGCAGGTAAGGGGAAGATATCTCGAGGGAATAGCCCTGGATCTTGCTGAAAACGGCATCGAGAAAGCCAAAGTTAATATCAGCCATGGAAACACCGATCCAACCGAAGAAACCATAGGCGAGTTCGCAGGAAACGCAGGACTTCTTCAGACCGAAGTTAGCTCCCTGAGTCCAAACTCTTATAAAATCAGCTCCACCGGCAAGTTAATTGCCCCCTCTAAAAAAACCCTCTGCCAAATGAAAGTAACCGCACACCTCAAACTACTGCCCGACGGTTCCTGGAAAACCATCAAATGGCAACAGGATAAACTCTGATATCCGGCATCACTGATATCGAAAAAATTTGAGTTACTGGTTTGAGCTTAAGTTTTTAACCACGTCGCATCGCAATCAATTATACAATTCCTCCGCCAATGGCTGCCGCGAGGATGAACAGGAGCAGGCCTACTATCCATTGCACCGATTTCATGGTGACCTTATCAAGGAGTCTTCTGCCGATGATGGTGCCGCTGAGAGCCGCAAGGCATCCGGCGATGATCAGGCCCGCCTCGTGCGCGGTTCCAATGGCCCGGAAGTGCTTGCCGAAGAAGGTGGTCCCGTAGACCAACAGGCGGGCCACGTCCACCACTGCCGCTGCCAGTGCCGCGGTGCCTATGAATGCCTCCTTTTCCAGACCGGTGCGGATAAGGAACGCGCTGCGCAATGCGCCCTGGTGCCCGGAAATACCGCCGAAAAAACCGGATACCGCCCCTCCGGCAGGGATGTACTTCGCTGGAAAGGAAAGGTCATCGAAGCGGGGATGAAGCTCGACCACGGCAAAGACGGCGATCAAAACCGCGATGACAATGCCTACCGGAGTCACTCGGCACTCCTTGCCGAAAAGATCATAAGCCAGTAAGTACTTGTCCTCCGGGAGGTAGGACAAAATCCATGCTCCCCCGAAAGCAAACAGCGCCGCGGGAGCTGCGAAGCGGGCCAGCACCTTGAAGTCCGCGTGTTTGAACATGATGCCCGATTTCGCGATGTTGTTGGTAAGGTGGACCACCGCGGTGGCTGCAATGGCGAGCCGCACGTCAAAGAACAAAGCAAAGAAGGGCATGAGCAGACTTCCCAGCCCGAAGCCGGAGAAAAAGGTAAGCGCTGCCACACCAAATGCAACGACTATAATCAGGGCGTAATCCATGGCAAAGTACTCTGCAAAAATAATGTGATATGTGCAAGCAGATTAAGTGCTCTCGCCTTACGTGCAAGCGGCTTAAGCCGCGATATATTGCGTGCTCTATGCACACTCCCCACCTGCCGCGGTCCGGCCTCACGCAAGTGGCCGGGTCCTGACGCCTTTCTCTGCCAGGTAGTCTTTGCACTCCTGGATGGAGTACTCGCCATAGTGGAATATGGAAGCGGCAAGCGCTGCTGAGGCGCCCCCCGTGGTGAGTCCTTCGTAGATGTGTTCCAGCGTGCCCACGCCGCCG
Source organism: uncultured bacterium (assembly GCA_964420375.1). Taxonomy (GTDB): domain Bacteria; phylum RBG-13-61-14; class RBG-13-61-14; order RBG-13-61-14; family DATKZS01; genus CAYQTK01. The sequence continues at coordinate 6,059 of CAYQTK010000077.1, read as the reverse complement.
GAAGCTATCACGGGTATCCGGAGCATGTCGCAGTACGCCCGGGTGAGCTCGAGGTCAAAGCCTTGGCGGGTCCCGTCGCGGTCCATGGAGGTGAGCAGTATCTCTCCGGCGCCGAGGTCTTCCATTTTTCGGCCCCACTCCATGGCGTCGATGCCGGTAGGCGTCCGGCCGCCGTGGGTGAAGACCTCCCACCGAAGCGGGGCCGTGCCCGGAATTCTCTTGGCGTCCACTGCAACCACTATGCACTGGCTCCCGAAGCGTTCCGCGGCCCTGCGGACGAACTCGGGGTCCTGCACCGCGGAAGTGTTTACTGAAACCTTGTCCGCGCCCGCGTTCAACAGGTTGCGCACGTCTTCCAGCCCCCGGAGACCGCCGCCCACCGTCAAGGGCATGAAACAGGCATCTGCCGTGCGCCGGACCACCTCGAGGATGATATCGCGATTTTCGTGGCTCGCGGTGATGTCCAGGAAGGTCAGCTCGTCCGCCCCCTGCTCGTCGTAAGCCATGGCGCACTCGACAGGATCTCCTGCGTCGCGGAGGTCAACAAAGTTAATCCCCTTTACCACCCGGCCGTCCTTTACGTCCAGGCAGGGTATTATACGCTTGGCAAGCATAACAGGTTATTTTAGCACCGGGACCGGTTGTTTTCACGAATACCAGTGTTCAGGGAAAATCGAGGCGGGGAGTTCTTGCGCCGATACGCGGTCTTCTGCCGGAGTGGAACGCACGGGCTCCAACGTGTTTTTTGATGTGATTTTTCAAGTCCTCGAACTCGGGATCCATGGTCTCCCGGTAGCTTTCAGTGGCCTGCAATATTGTCGAGCCCCTCTCGACAGATATTGAAGGAAAGGGGGTTTTATATGCCTTTGATATAATTTCATGACAAATCCGGCAACAATTTCACTGGTAAGGGACTAATATCAGGAAAGAGGGCCTTGATAATTGAAGTTGTTGGAAACCGGTCATGCAAAATGGATAAATGTTCCCTCTCGTTAAGGGAGTCAAGTTTTGCCGGTTTTTCGAAAAAAGGATTCTCCATTTAAGGAAGAATTGAAAACATAGGGCAACAGGGTAATAATGTCAAGAACTGTTTAGTTCCGGCTATGCCGGGTCAGGTTGGAGAATGCTTAGATGGGCGTGAAAGAAGAGATCGAGGACCTTCGCCAACAGATAAACTATCATAACGTCCGCTACTACCGCGACGACGAGCCGGAGATATCCGACGCCGAGTACGACCGGCTGATGCGGCGGCTCAAGGAGCTGGAGCACGAGCATCCCCAGCTTATAACCCCTGACTCGCCCACGCAAAGGGTAGGGGCAGAGCCGCTCGATAAGTTCGAGAAGAAAAACCATCTCCGGCCCATGTACAGCATGGGAAACGCCATGGACGAGAACGAGCTCCGGGAGTTTGACGAGCGGGTCCGGCGGGGTCTGGGGGGTTCCAAACCGGTCGAGTACGCGGCAGAGCCCAAGATCGACGGCCTGGGCATAAACCTGGTCTACGAGAACGGCAGGCTCTCCTGGGCGGCGACCCGCGGCGACGGGGCAACCGGGGAGGACGTAACCACCAACATAAAGACAATCCGGCAGGTCCCCGCCAGGCTGCTCAGCAAAAAGCCCCCCGCGGTTGTCGAGGTCCGCGGCGAGGTCTACATGCCCCTGTCCGCTTTCCGGAAGCTCAACAAGTCGCGAGCAGAGGCCGGCGAGTCGGTGTTCGCCAACCCCAGGAACGCTGCCGCCGGTTCCATACGCCAGCTTGATCCCCGGATCGCGGCCAGCCGGAACCTCGCAGTGTTCTGCTATCAGCTCGGCCACCAGGAAGGCGGGCAGGAGCTTTTCACCCACTGGAAGATACTGGAGCGCCTGAAGGAGTGGGGACTGCCGCTCAATCCCCGCATCGAGCTCTGCCCGAACGTGGAAGCGGTGATCAAGTATTACCGGGCCCTGGTGCACGAGCGCGACACCCTCGACTACGAGGTTGACGGAGCAGTGGTCAAGGTAAACTCGATCGAAGCCCAGCTCGAGCTCGGCGAGCGCTCCCGCGAACCCAGGTGGGCCATTGCAGTGAAGTTCCCTGCAAGACAGGAGACCACACGGATAAATAACATCCTGGTCAACGTGGGCCGCACCGGCGCGCTAACTCCCACAGCAGAGCTCGAGCCCGTCGAGGTCGGCGGGGTCACCGTACGGAGGGCAAGCCTCCATAACCAGGACGAGATCGACAGGAAGGACGTGCGCATCGGCGACAAGGTACTGGTCCAGCGCGCGGGAGACGTCATCCCCGAGGTGGTCAAGGTAATCGACGACGGCGAGCACGGCGGAAGGAAGCAGTACCGCCTTCCCGAGAAGTGCCCGGTATGCGGAGTTCAGGCGGAACGCCCGGAGGGGGAGGCCATACTCCGCTGCATCAATATCAACTGTCCCGCCCAGCTAAAAGAGAGAATCCAGCACTATGCGTCCCGGCCGGCAATGAATATTGACGGGCTGGGCGAGAAGCTGGTCGAGCAGTTTTACCAGGCCGGGCTGGTCCGCACCATAACCGATCTGTACCGCTTGAAAAAGGAAGAGCTTGTAAAGCTCGAGCGCATGGGGGACAAAAGCTCGGACAACCTGCTTTCTGCAATCGAAAAGAGCAAAGAGACGACCATGTCCAGGTTCCTGTTCGCACTCGGCATAAGGCACGTGGGAGAGCACGTGGCCCGGCTTCTCGCCCAGTCGTTTTCATCCCTGGAAAAAATTATGGATGCGTCCTATGATGAGCTTATCGCAATCGAGGGAATCGGCCCGGAAGTGGCCTCGTCCATCAAAAGCTTCTTCGAGCGCAGGGAGAACCGAGAGCTGGTGGAGGAGCTTTTAAAAGCAGGCGTAACCCCCCAGAGCGAGAAGGCGGAAGAAGGGCGCGAGACACCGTTTACCGGCAAGACGGTGGTCCTCACCGGAGGGTTCGACAGCATGACCCGCGATGAGGCTTCACAAAGAATCCGCGCCGCTGGAGGCCATGTCTCCAGCTCGGTCAGCAAAAAGACCGACATGGTAGTGGCCGGCAAGGACCCGGGATCGAAGCTGGACAAGGCCCGCAAGCTCGATGTCAAGCTGGTCTCCGAGGATGAGCTTATAAAAATGCTGGGAGGTGAATAAAATGGCGGACGCGCGCGTACACTTGATCATATCCGGCCGGGTGCAGGGAGTCATGTTCCGCTACAGCACCAAGGACGAGGCTGACGCCCTGGACATTACCGGATGGGTCAGGAACCGCAGGGAAGGCACGGTGGAGACAGTGGCGGAAGGACCGCGCGACAAGCTCATGAAGTTCGTCGAGTGGTGCAAACACGGACCGCCCCACGCACGAGTCACCGACGTTCAAGAGAAATGGGAAGAGCCCAAGCACGAGTTCACCGGGTTTGGACTGGCAAGGACGGTTTAGGAGTCAATTAGCAAGGTTCAGCCGGTTTGTTGGTACCTGAACAAAATCAGGAGTTTAACGCTTTGTTGAATCTATACAAGTTAAATTTTACAACCATAAAATCTCTCTGATATAATTGCCGCCGGATTCAGTGGCTTGCCAAGATCAAACTGACGAATAGTATGCGATCGACTTCCGGATATTGTGCGAGCGACTTCTGAATAGTATGCGATCGACTTCCGAGTATTGTGCGAGCGACTTCAGTCGCGACTTACGTCGCTCTCATGAAAAACAACTGTTAGCTAGATTTCCAAAAAAGCGGGAGGCATAGTCGAATGTCAGAGAACACAAGAGAAGAAAAAAGAGACCGGAACCTGCTGTTCGGGGTGCTCGCCGTCCAGCTCAAGTTCATAAACCCGGCTGATTTAGCCAAGGCTGCCGCGGCATGGTCAACTGAGACATCCAAGGACCTGGGAGAGGTTCTCATCGAGATGGGGTTGATCAAGGAAGCTGACCGGGAGTTAGTTGATCAGCTTCTCGACAGGCAAATAGACGCCCATGAAGGCGATGCCTCAGCCACCCTTCAATCTTTCGGCGGGCAGAGCGCAGTGCATGAGTCGTTTGCCGCTTCCATTGTGGTGAAGGACGAGGGCGTCGAGTCGTCGCTTCAGTCCTTTGGGGGCGGGCCTGCCAAGGTAGCGGAGCGGGAAGGTCCGGAGCCGGGCGAGAACCTTGACGACACCGAGCACATCACGGTCGAGCATCCGGGGAGGTACACGATCAAGGGCGAGCACGGCAGGGGCGCGATCGGCAGGGTCTTGATCGCCTTTGACGAGCACATCGGCCGCGAGGTCGCGTTAAAGGAGCTCCTGCCGGACAAAGCCGCGTCAGGCACGCCACAGCAAAGCCCCATGAAGGTCACGGCTGAGGCCACCGCCAGGTTCCTGCGCGAGGCCAGGATCACGGGACAGCTCGAGCATCCCGGCATAGTGCCGGTGTACGAGCTGGCCAAAAAACCGGACGGGTCCATCTACTACTCCATGAAGCTGGTCCGGGGAAAGACCCTCTCGGAGCGGCTCAAGGAGTGCGACACGCTACAGGACAGGCTGCGCCTGCTTCCCGGCTTCCTCGACCTGTGCCAGACCATTGCCTATGCCCACTCAAAAAACGTCATCCACCGGGACCTGAAGCCTCAGAACGTGATGGTGGGCGAGTTCGGCGAGACGGTGGTGCTCGACTGGGGCCTTGCCAAGGTCAAGGGACTGGAAGACGTGCGCGCCGAGGAGATAGAAGAGAACCTCAGGCTCATAAAGGAATCCGGCGGAAGTGAGACCGTCAAGGGCCAGCCCCTGGGCACGCCTTCCTACATGAGCCCCGAGCAGGCGGAAGGCAAGGTAAACGAGATAGACGAGCGCTCCGACGTGTGGTCCCTGGGCGCGATCCTCTACGAGATACTCACCGGCCGTCCGCCCTTTACCGGAGACCTGGCCTACGAGGTCATGGGAAAGGTCATGACCGACGAGGTGAAGCCCGTAGCCGAGCTGGAGCCCAAAGCCCTGCCCGAGATCAGCGCCATTGCCGAAAAATGCCTCATCAAGGACCGCGACAAAAGGTACGCGGACGCAGGCGAGCTTGCCGAGGACGTGGCCCTTTTCCAGGCCGGTGGCCTGGTATCGGCATACCAGTACAGCATGGCAGCGCTCATGAAAAGATGGGCCAAGAAAAGATGGCCGGTGCTCGCCACAGCGGCTGTTGCGCTTGTCGCGCTGCTCGCTTTCGGAGGATGGTCGTATCAGAATATGAGGGAACTATTGGCGGAATCATATCTTTTCATGGGCAAGTGGGCGGAGGATTCCAAGCGATGGCATCGGGCAGAACTCTTTTATGCAAATGCTCTTCAAATTCAGGATTCATTGAAGGCAAAAAGCTTTTTATATAACGCTAGGACAAGACAGGAGGTTTTATCACCTCTACTTATAACTTTTAAAGGACATGAAGATTTTGTTAGTGCTATCTCCTTCAGCCCGGATGGGAAGCTCCTGGCATCCGGAAGCGGGGATAACACCATCAAGCTCTGGGACCCGGAATCCGGAGAGCTCCTCCACACCCTGGAAGGGCATGAAAGTAGTGTTTTTGATATCTCCTTCAGCCCGGATGGGAAGCTCCTGGCATCCGTAAGCGGGGATAACACCGTCAAGCTCTGGGATCCGGAATCCGGAGAGCTCCTCCACACCCTGGAAGGGCATGAAAGTAGTGTTTCTGCTATCTCCTTCAGCCCGGATGTAAAGCTCCTGGCATCCGGAAGCGGGGATAACACCATCAAGCTCTGGGACCCGGACTCCGGAGAGCTCCTCCACACCCTGGAAGGGCATGAAGACTGGGTTAAGGATATTTCCTTCAGCCCGGATGGAAACCTCCTGGCATCCGGAAGCCAGGACCGCACCGTCAAGCTTTGGGACCCGGACTCCGGAGAGCTCCTCCACACCCTGGAAGGGCATGAAAGTAGTGTTTCTGCTATCTCCTTCAGCCCGGATGTAAAGCTCCTGGCATCCGGAAGCGGGGATAACACCATCAAGCTCTGGGACCCGGACTCCGGAGAGCTCCTCCACACCCTGGAAGGGCAAAGTAGTGTTTCTGCTATCTACTTCAGCCCGGA
>CAYQTK010000076.1:0-17651 GCA_964420375.1 uncultured bacterium | reverse complement strand
TCCCCGCCTGCGACTCCGGCGAAGGCCCCTACCAAGGCCGCTACTGCCCGGAGATTGTCGTCAGTCCTTCTATAAAGATCACGGCGCAGTAGTTTAAAAAAGGTTGTCTTGTGATAAAGCTCATAGGAATGTTTGCATTTTTTTGCATTAATTAGAGGCAGAAAATATCATAGGAAAAGATGGCACAAGAGGCGCCCCAAAAGCAAAGTAAGGCTATACAGGACAAAGTCCTGATATATGATTCTGACCCTGATTTCAGGAGCCAAGCGCGCAAGTCCCTGGAAAGCGAGATAAGCGGGATCGATGTTGTGGAGAGCGACCGGGGTGAAGAGGTTTGGAGCCTGGTTCTGGGAGGAGACGTAACTGTAGTTTCCGCTTCTGCAAACTCCACAGAACTTCCTGCTCTGGAGCTTCTGCACCGGATCAGGCTCCATAACTTAAGCACCCAGGTCATCGTAATCTCCGAGCCCGCCAACGCCCGTGTGGTAGTCGAGCATATAAAGGCAGGAGCCTATAATTTTATTGAAAAGCCCTTTTCGCCGGACGAGCTTAAAAATGACGTGTCCGAAATACTTGCCAGAATAGACCAGGAAAGAATCGAGATAGCCAACAAACAGAACAGTAGCCAAGTGGTGGACATCATCGGCAACTCCGCTCCCATATCTTCCGTTAAATCCCTTATCGAACAGGTTGCTCCCACCAACAGCACCGTGCTTGTTACCGGCGAGTCCGGCACGGGCAAGGAGGTTGCCGCACGTGCTATCCACAAACTCAGCAAAAGAAAAGATCAGCCTTTTGTGATCGTAGACTGCGGAACCATTCCTGCAGGGTTGGTTGAAAGCGAACTTTTCGGTTATGTGTCCGGCTCGTTTACCGGCGCGGGCAGCGACAAGAAGGGACTTCTGGAACAAGCCGACCATGGCACGGTTTTCCTGGATGAAGTTGGAGAGTTCCCCCTTGATCTCCAGGTCAAGCTCCTCCGGGTCCTCCAGGACGGCGAGGTCAGAAGAGTTGGATCGGATAAAATGAAGAGGCTGAACATGAGGGTCATCGCAGCCACCAACAAGGACCTGGACCGTGAGGTCAGGCTGGGCAGGTTCCGCCAGGATCTTTACTACAGGCTGAAAGTGGTTCACTTGCAGATGCCTCCCCTCCGGGAGAGGACAGAGGACATAGAGATGTTCGTCGAGTACTTCCTTAACAAGTACAGGCAGGATTATGACCACACCATCCAGGGGATCACCAAGGCAGCCATGGCAATGTTTCGAAACTACGACTGGCCGGGAAACATCCGCGAGCTCGAACATACCATGCTCCAGATCATGGCCCTCCATAACCGGAAGACAGTGGTGGAAGAGAGAAACCTGCCCATGTTCCTGGAAAAAAGAAGCGATGAAAGGAAAAGGCGCTTCCTGGAAAACGCCATGGACTTAAAGCTCTCCCTTGACGATTACGCCCGCGAGTTCGTGCGCATGTTCGAGTCCGAGTTCACGGAAAAAGATCTGGCGTCAACCCTGGGGATCACCACCAAGACGCTCTGGCAGAAAAGGCAGAAATGGGGGATGTCCAGGAAGAAGAAATCCGACCCGGCCTGATCTCCAAATCCAACAGGAAAAAAAGACAAGACCGGACAGCCGCGTGCCAACGATCTATATGCGGGGCATGCACGACCTCTTTTCGCAGCCGCACAAGTACTGGTCCTGGTAATGGGAAAAAGCCTGGGTAAGGCTGTCAAAGTCAGCCTGGTAAAGCTTGAGGGCCATATCAATCTTTTCAAAACTTCTCCATTCCGGCTTCTCCGCTATCCGGAGAGCAAGAATCTGACCGGCCACCGGCGGTCCGTTTATGACGTCACACAAAAAGTCAGCCACCCGTCCAGGTTCACCGTAAAGCTTGATAGACTTTAACAGGCTTGCCAGCGGCTTGCCGGTAAGCTTCGGATGATAACGGGATATGAGCTCTGCGGTCATGCCCTGGCGGTCCTTTTCCAACACACTTTCAATCACGCCCTTGCTCATCCCCGCGGCAGCGAGTAGCTCCCCCAACTCTTCCGGGTTTTCATTGTCCGCTTTCTTATTCATCTGTTGCTCCTGCTTTCAAGTTAATCACTCTCCTCCTAAAAACAACCCTGGAAATACTCGTCTTCACTGCAAGCACAGGAAAACCGAACAAATATGACGGAACACTACTGTTTGCTCACAATTGTTTTTATCGCTTACAAAAAGCAGCCCTTTCGTGCGAGCGAGTTATAGACTTTAATGTGATCCGCTACTACAGCTTTATCTCCATTGCAACCTCGGGACAGGTGAGCGGCGACTTGTACTTGGTGCAGTTGATACAGCCCAGGTAGATCTTGGGGTAGAGGAACTCCTTGCTGGTTTTTACAAACCCGAACTTCTCGAAAAAGGGAGGCTTGAAGGTAAGCACAATAATCCGGTCCGGCTTAAATTCTTTCAATATGCGAAGCACGTGGTTTAAAAGCACGGTGCCGATGCCCCTGCCCTGGTCCTTTTGGCGCACGGAGAAACTGATGACCTCCAGGCAGAAGTCGGGCTCCTGAAGGTCCATGACAGGAAGAACCTGCCAGGAGATCACCCCCCGCACCTCACCGTCGTCATAAAGGTAGAACCGGTCGAACATGCCCAGGATATCAGGTATGGAGCGGGGAAGAACCTCTTGCTGGTTCTCCTTTATAATGTCATAGATTGTCGAAACATCGTGAAAATCGGCGCGGCGTATATATTGCTTCTCCGCCATCAAGCCCCTCCTTAAAAACCAACCTTTTATATAGTGCCTGTTGGAAAACGGAGGTTTTATTTACTTTTGCGGCGCTGCCTTGGAGTGCGGCAGCCTTCCTGTGCGTTCCGCCTGCCTGTGCCGGACACGCAGACAGGGCAGACAGGCACGCAGGCAGGCTTGCTGCCGCTTTTTCCGCCGGGAAGCTTGCTTGTCGAAAATGCGCTCCCCAAGAGGCTCACAGTTTACGAGGCGCCTTTTTGTAAGTTCCGGCAATCCGGAACTTATGAAAGCGAAAGCAAGCTTTCCTGTCTGCCCTGTCTGCGTGTCCGGCACAGGCAGGCGTGTCCGGCACAGGCAGGCGCACTCCTGAAACGGAGTTTCGCAACAAGCACTATATAAAAGGATGCAAACTCACGGCTATCAGCATAATAGAAAAACCGTGAAAAAGAAAAGCATGGAATTTTTCCTGAAGTTGCCGAACAGGAGCAAGCATTCGTTAACAGGTCTCGCCTCTGATTCCGCCTGTCTTTTCTTTCGGAACCTCCTGAACCGTTTTCCCGGTCTTTGAAAGTGCAGTTCCGGTGCTTTCTTTTGAGCCATTGCCGTCCAAAACATGGAAGGAAAGCTGAGAATTATATCACGCAGGCGCAAAGGAGCAAAGAATCGGGAATTTCTTGTTCATTCCAGTGTCTTGTCAAGATTAAAATGACGGATATCGTGCGAGTGACTTCCGTCGCGGTATCAGTCGCTCGCACTAAAATCATTCTTCTTGGAGGCAACAAAAAAAACGCTTGACAGCGCACTAATGCTTTGTCACTCGAAAAAAGAGGAACAGTGCCGACGAAAATCGCGGTATCAGCCGCTCGCACGATTCTCTTCTATTCCCCGAGAAGCATTTTACAGAGCGGTAGTTAAATGGCTCTGCCGGGGGACTTTTCGGTCTTCCGGCAGAGAATCTCTTGTCATTCACTTTGGCCTTTTGTGTGCATCTATTCTATTTGATAAGAGAGCCTTTCCGGGTTAACATTTCTGTTATGAGTTTTCAAAAATCAAAAGTTCGTGTTATGGCTCTGGCCGCACTAATCAGCCTCTCGCTGACACTTGTTGCCGGAGAGCGAGTCAACGCACAACAGCGGCCGCCCGGTTCAACCGCTCCCCCTCCGTCCGGGCAGCCTTCTCCTCGTGCCGAGCGCTTCGATGATCTGTCCACCAATTGGGAGGAGATCAAGGAGGACGCCAAAAACTGGCTTCCCAACCAGATCGAGGACGCCAAGGCATGGATCGAGAGCCTGGAGGTGATTGATCGGCCGGAAACGGTCCTGGAAAGCTACGAAGAGCAACCCGGATTATGGAAGACCATTACCCTGTTTTACAACTTTATCAAGGGCAAGGAGCTCGACGTCTACCGGGAGCAGCGGGGCATTCCCCAATTCTTTCCCAATCGCTCGGAGTATTACGACTTCCTGGACACTATTCTTCCCGCCATGCGCGCGCGCAGGTTCGAACGGAACCGTCTGCTTACATACGAGGTCCACTCCATCGAGCACTGTCTTAAAGATCCCTCTGACCCGGAAAGCGGAAAGGCCCCGGACAAGATAAAGGTCGAGCTCACAATTACCTCCGACGATACCTACCCCTTCGGCAAGATTATGACCTACACCCACTTCTTTCATTTTTCCAAGAGGGGATGGTACCCCGGCAAGATCGAGGCTCCCCCTGCCACCTTGTGGGAAAAAATCCGCTGAGCATGGAAAACCCGCCATTCTGTTGCGGCTTCATCGCCCTTCTCGGCAGGCCCAACGTGGGCAAGTCCACCCTGATGAACCGGATCCTTAACGAGAAGGTGTCCATTACCTCGTCGCGGCCACAAACCACCAGGAACCGCATACTCGGCATTCACACCACTGACTGTTCCCAAGCCGTGTACATGGACACCCCCGGCATACACGACCGGGAGAGCGAGCTCAACCGGTGGATGGTCGAGCAGTCGCGGCGCGCAGCAGCAGAGGCTGACGTTATCGTAATGATGATCGAGGCGGACCGTCCCTGGCGCGACCTTGACATGGCTGTCCTCGAGATAGTTGAAAAGCTGGGGGTCCCCCGCATCCTGGTCATCAATAAGGCGGACAAGACGAACAAGCCTTCCTTGCTGCCATTGATCCGGCATTCGGACGACTTGGGGTCCTTCGAGCATATAGTACCTCTTTCCGCGTTGAAAGGCGACAACGTGGACCGGTTCCAGCAGGCAGCGGGTGAGTACCTTCCCGAGGGCCCTCCCCTCTTTCCCGAAGACATGATAACCGACCAGGCGGAGAGGTTCTGGGTTGCCGAGGTGGTCCGGGAGAAGGTTGTCCGGAACACCTGGGAGGAGCTGCCGTTTTCATCCGCAGTGGTGGTCAGCGAATTTGACGAGGACACCGAGATCATCCGCATCCTTGCCGACATCCTGGTCGAGAAGAAAACCCACAAAGGCATCATCATCGGCAGGCAGGGCAGGATGATAAAGACCATCGGCAGCCATGCCCGGCATGACCTCGAGAAGTTCTTCGGAAAAAAGGTATACCTCGAGCTCTACGTCCGCGTGTCCGAAAAATGGTGGCAAGACCGGGAAACAGCAGAAAAGCTGGGAATGAAGTAGAGAAAAAACACATCAACAGGTCCCGGCAATTTTATGACGCGGATGCGCAGAGGATTCGGGATGCCGTTTGAATTGAAATGAAGGAGTAGCGACATGCATGCCAAGGCCAAGTCTGAAAAGGCGAAAGCTATAATACTTGTCATAGCTGTATTGGGTATGGCTTTTTCAAATTCCGGCAATTCGGGCAAAGCAGGGAACTATAAGCCCGGGTCGATAAGGGAAGCGCATTCGAGTAGTGTCTACACCGTCTGTGTAAGCCCTGACGGGAGAACTATTGTATCCGGTGGTCGGGATGCCGCCATCAAGCTATGGAACGCCGATAGCGGGAAGCTTCTGCGGACCCTTGACGGCCATTCCGACAGGGTCTTTTCTGTTTCCGTAAGCCCTGACTCCAAGACCATTGTATCGGGAAGCTGGGACGGCACCGTTAAGCTTTGGGATACCGAGACCGGCGATCTCATCCGCACCATTGAAGGTAATTCCGATCCTGTCTACTCTGTGTCTTTAAGCCCTGACTCCAAGACCATTGTGTCGGGAGGTTATGATAAAACCGTGAAGCTGTGGGACGCGGAAACCGGCAAGCTCATCCGTACCATGAAAGGGCATTCCGATTGGGTCTATTCCGTCTCTGTAAGCCCAGACGGCAAGACCGTGGCGTCAGGCGGTAATGACAAAACCATCAAGCTGTGGGACCTTAACACCGGCAATCTTATCCGTACCATCGAAAGCGGTTCCGGCGGTGTTCTATCCGTCTTATTCAGTCCCGACGGGAATACCATTGCGTCAGGCAATGATGACAACACCGTGAAACTGTGGGACGCGGAAACCGGTAAGCTCATCCGCACCATGGAAGGACATTCCGATAGTGTTTTATCCGTTTGCTTTAGCACTGACGGCAAGACCATGGCTTCCGGAAGTATGGACCACACCGTCAAACTATGGAAGACCGGTACTGGTAAACTTCTCCTTACACTGGACGGTCATTCCGATAATGTTTTTTCCGTCTGCTTTGGCCCTGATGGAAAGGCCATTGTATCCGCTGGTATTGATCACACCGTGAAGCTGTGGAACGCAGAAACCGGCGAGCTCATCCGCTTTATGAAAGGTGACTACTGTGAAGTTTACTCCGTCTCCATAAGCCCAGATGGAAAGACTGTTGCAGCCGGCGGTTATGATGAAACCGTCGAGCTTTGGGATATGGAAACCGGCAAGATCATCCACGCCATGGAAGGACATTCCCATCATGTCGGATCCGTCCTTTTCAGCCCGACCGGGAAAATCATTGCCACGGGCAGTTATGATAAGACCGTCAAGCTATGGGAAGCATCCACGGGAAAGCTTCTTCACACCCTGAAAGGGCATTCCAAAGCGGTCATTTCCGTGTGCTTCAGCCCGGACGGAAAAATCATTGCGTCCGGGAGTGAAGATAGAACCATCAAGCTATGGGAAGCATCCACGGGTAGACTTCTTCGCACCCTGGAAGGGCATTCGGGAGGAGTCTATGCAATTTCCATCAGTCCGGACGGAAAAATCCTTGCGTCCGGTGGCGAAGATAAAACCATCAAGCTGTGGGAAGTATCTACCGGCAGGTTCATTAGAAATTTGGAAGGCCAGCCGAGAGGGCATTATGATGACGTGATCTTTTTGTCTTTCAGCCCTGACGGGGAGACTATCGCTTCAACAAGTTTGTATAAAATCATTAAACTGTGGGATGTCTCTACAGGCAAGCTTCTCAGAGATCTGTTCGGTCATGCCGGTGCCGTCTATTGCGTTAGCTTCAGCCCGGATGGAAAGATACTTGCCTCCGGCAGCAAAGACGAAACCGTTAAGCTATGGGATGTGGAAACCGGCAGAACTATTAGAACGCTGGAAACAGAACCTGCTTATGTCAGCTCCGTTTCCATAAGCCCGGACGGAAAAACCCTTGCAGCGGGCAACTCGGATAACTCCATCAAGCTCTGGGACATATCCTTGGTCAAGCCCGTACACACCATGGAAGGACACAAGAGGGATGTTGAGTCGGTTTCCATAAGCCCGGACGGAAAAATCATTGCGTCAGGGAGTGTGGATAACACCATCAAGTTGTGGGATGTGGAAACCGGCAGAAGCATCCGAACCATGGAAGGACATTCCGCTACTGTAGCAACCGTTTGCTTCAGTCCGGACGGAAAGACGCTTGCATCGGGAAGTGGAGATAAAACCATCAGGTTGTGGGATATGGAGACCGGCAGGAATGTCCGCACTCTGCAAGGACATGCGGAATATGTTTTTTCCGTTTCCATGGGCCCTTCCGGAAAAATGCTTGCTTCAGGAAGCGGGGATAAGACCGTGAAGCTGTGGGATGTATCCACTGGCAGGCTCATTCGCACCTTGGAAGGACATTCTCATTCTGTCTACTCCGTTTCCTTGACCCCTGACGGAAAGACACTTGCCTCTGCAAGCGGGGATCATACCGTCAAGCTATGGAAGGTATCCACCGGCAAACTAATACGAACCTTAAAAGGACATGCCGGCAAAGTCCTTTGCGTTGCCGTAAGTCCGGACGGAAAACTCGTTGCATCAGCAAGTACTGATCATACCATCAATATCTGGAACCTGTCCACGGGCAGGAAGCTCCATACCTTGAAAGGGCATTCTTACAATATTCATAGTATCTCTTTCGCACCGAACGGAAAGACTCTTGCCTCAGGGAGCCCGGATAATACCATCAAAATTTGGAAAATCTCCACCGGCAGGCTTATCCAGACATTGCAAGGGAGTTCGGAGTGGATAAGTTCGGTATCGTTTGGAAGCGAAGGCAAAACTCTTGCCTCCGGAAGTGACTGCACCATCAAGCGGTGGGACGTCTCCACCGGCAGGCTCATAAAAGTCATGTAAAACAGACATCGAATACTGCATCTGAATATTAGAATGCACATCAGCCGAATGTCTTCCCTGGCTTTATTCTAAGGTTATTGCCGAGTTCAATACTCCTCAATCTTGCGAACGTAAGAAAATACCAGAAAAATCATGTTTTAAAACCTCAAACCATTGCCTTGACCAACCGCCTTAACCACGGCGACTTCATCCTCTCCATCATCCAGGTCTCCGCGATCCTTTTGTTCATGAAGGAAAAGGTGGGGAAGGAATGCTGGAGGAACATGATGTTATGGAGCCGTTTTTTCTCCTGGATGGCGAAAGCGAACTCGTGGATCATCTCACCAGCGCCCTCCCCTGCTATGGTCACTCCATATATACGGCCGGTCTTGCTCACCAGCGCCTTGATGAAGCCCTCGGTGTTGCCGTCTGCCACTGTGCGTCCATAGTCCTCGTAATCCGTGCGGATGACCTCGTACTTTATGCCCTTGGCCTTAAGCTCTTTTTCGGTCATCCCCACCTGTGATATCTCCGGGTCGGTGAAAACCGTCCACGGAACAATGTACTTTCTGAAATCAATCTTACAAAGACCCGGCAGCATGGCGTTCATGAGAGCTGTCATTCCCTGGTGCATGGCGGCATGGGTAAGCAGGTAATGGCCGTTGCAGTCGCCGATAGCATAAACGTTCTTTTGGCTCGTACGCAGGTGCTTGTCAACAATAATACCGTTCTTGCCGTACCGAATGTCCGCGTTGTCAAGCTGCAAGGATTCAAGCTCGACCTTCCTGCCTGCGGCAACCAGCAGAGACTTTGACCGGTAGCCAGCACCGTCCTCTGTCCAAAGCACTATGTCGTCGCCCTGCTTTTCCACGCCGGTTATGCGCGCGCTGTTGTGAACTGTGACCCCCTCAGAGACGAGCTTTTCGTAAATCAGGGCTGCAGCTTCCGCGTCCCCCGCGGGCACCAGGTGGGGATCCATGTGCACTATGTTGATTTCACTCCCGAATCGTGAGAAGGTCTGGGCCATCTCCGTGCCGATGGCTCCGCCGCCGATGATGGTCATGCTCTCCGGCGGCTTCTCAATGCTCCATATATTAGAGTTGGTAAGATAAGGCACGTCCGCAAGACCGGGGATGGGAGGTATTGCCGAAGAAGTGCCCGTAGCAATAAAGATATGCTTGGCAGTGAGCTTTTTGTCTCCGATTTTTATGGTGCGGGCGTCTACAAAACATGCGTCGCCCTGTTCCAGGTAAAGGTCCACTTTATCGAACATGGGGCCGGTTTTTTCCTCGTTTACAAACTTGACCACTCCACGCATCCGCTCCAGGGGATTCTTGAGCTCAGGCGGGCTCTCCATCTTACATAAACCGAAATCTTCCAAACAGTTAAACATACCGTACACCTTGGCGGTCTTAAGAAGAGCCTTGCTCGGTATGCAACCGTAGTTAAGGCATTCTCCCCCGATCTTATGACGCTCTACCGCGGCCACATCGAGACCCATGGCGCTACCCATGGCCGACACAGCCATCCCAGCAGGACCAAGTCCGATAACCAGCAGATCATAATCATTTTTTCCAGCCATTTCGCTACTCCTTCCCGTTTACAAATCCCTTTTGTTCATCACAGGCAGATAGCGATCATAAAAAATAGTTACAAAAATTATCGGAAAACTTGCAATCAGTAACGAGAATGATTATAAATAAAAAGAAGGGTTATGAAACCGGAAAACCAAAAAAGCGAGGTCATTAAAATGCTGCAAAAGGTCCTCTTGACGGCTCTTGCCGCGACCGGTGTTATGCTGCTGACCTGGTTCCTGTTATCCGGCAGATACGAGGTGAAAGGAGAGATGAACATGAACTTCGACAAGGAGCTAAAGAAGGCCATATTCGCCGGCGGCTGTTTCTGGTGCATGGAGCCGCCTTTCGAAAAAATACCCGGCGTACACGAGGTCCGCGCCGGATACATTGGCGGACAGACCTCAGACCCCACTTACGAGGAGGTCTGTTCCGGACAGTCCGGACACTTAGAAGCAATAGAGATATCTTACGACCCCCGAAAAGTCGCCTACGAACAGTTGCTGTACGTCTTCTGGAGGCATATAGACCCCACCGACCCCGGGGGACAGTTTGTCGACCGGGGACCACAGTATGAAACCGCTATCTTCTACACCGACCACGAGCAAAGAATAGCCGCGGAAAAATCCAAAAAAGAGCTCGCAACCTCCGGAAAGTTCACCAAACCCATAGTAACCCGGATTCTTCCCGCAGACATCTTCTACCCGGCTGAGGACTACCATCAGGATTATTACAACAAAAGCCCGGTCCATTACAGAATGTATAAACAAAACTCCGGCAGGGAAGGCTTCATAAACCGGACATGGGGAGGATCCTGCACTGTTCCCCCGTCCGAAAAACCGCTCGAAAACAATTATGTACGTCCGCCGGACAACGAGATCAAAAATATGCTCTCCCCCATGCAGTACAACGTCACCCAGAAGAACGCCACCGAGCCTCCCTTTGACAACGAGTACTGGGACAACAAAAAACAAGGCATCTACGTGGACTTGGTGAGTGGAGAGCCGTTGTTCAGTTCCAATGACAAGTTCGACTCCGGCACCGGCTGGCCCAGCTTCACCCGCCCGTTGGAGGATGAGAACATAATCGAGAAAGAGGACAAAAGCATGTTCACCACTCGCACCGAGATAAGGAGCAAACACGCAGACTCCCATTTGGGACACGTGTTCGAAGACGGGCCGCCGCCCACCGGCAGACGCTACTGCATAAACTCCGCAGCTCTTCGCTTCATCCCCAAAAAAAACCTGGAAGAAGAAGGTTATACCCGGTTCCGGGCAGAGTTCGAAGACTGAAAAGTCTTTCATTGTTTGGCTGCTCACCAGAATCTATGGGTGAATAACAATCATGCAAGCCCTCTGCAATGAGTGTATTTCATCTCCTCCAAAAGGAATGACAGCCTTGGTTAAAGGGGCACGTCCTTGCGGGCGCTTGCAAGAATCAAACGATTCTGCTGGTGCTCTGGCAAGCGTTTCTCGTCGCTTACAAGATAGATGTTTTTTATGCGAGCAGAGAAGTCGCGACTGAAGTCGCTCGCACGATATGCGTCAATGTAAAATTGACAAGACACCAGTGCTCTGGCAAGCGTTGATCGTCGCATGCAAGATAGATGTTTTTCGTGCGAGCAGAGAAGTCGCGACTGAAGTCGCTCGCACGATATGCGTCAATGTAAGATTGACAAGACACCAGTGCTCTGGCAAGCGCTGATCGTCGCATGCAAGATAGATATTTTTTGTGCGAACGAGTTTACTCGCGACTGAAGTCGCTCGCACAAAAGGAGGGCTTTTTGTAAACGGCAAAAACAATTGTGATCAAACGCCGTCTTTCCTGGAGAGTTTTCAGGAACCTTGTTGTGTTTTCGCTTGCCACAATGGTTCAAATCCTCTACTATCAGGCAGGAGGATATTACACAGGATGGTTTCGACGGTGAAAAGGCCGGCTACATATTATGGGTTCATTCGCTTTTTTGCTCTTGATTTTTTCGAAAGTCTGTGCAGGGCGTTATCTCGGGCTTTCCCGGAGATTGCTCCGGCAGGCCCTTGTGCTGATGACCTGTTGTCTTATAACCGGAAAGAGCCGAAAAAGAAGAAAAGGTCTTCCCAGGGCGAAGACGTAAACAGGCGGGAGAAGAAAGACTCCAAAACAAAAGCCCCGGCTCCGGACGGAGGAGATTATGAGGAAGACAAAGCAGGCGATCCTGAAGACTCTTCCGACTCGGGAGAAACCGAAAGCATTGGCGAATGGGGCGGGAGTTTCGGCGGAGAGGACCTTGAACTCATCGAGCGGTTCTTAAACGGAAACAAGGAATCCTTTAACCGGCTGGTAATAAAGTATCAGAATAAGGTCTACAATCTCTCTTACCGCTTTCTGGGGGACGCTGACGAGGCCGAGGATATGGCCCAGGAAGTATTCATGACAGTTCACAAGTCCTTGAAGAAGTTCCGGGGCGACTCGCTTTTTTCCACCTGGCTTTTTCGGATCACTGTCAATCATTGCAAGAACCGGCTCAAGTTCCTGGGCCGGCGCCGTTATTACCAGTCGGTATCCATAGACCAGCCCCAGGAAACCGAGGAGGGCGACTTATACCACGAGGTCGAGGACGAATCTCCAGATCCGGAAAGCAGTCTCTCCAGCCAGGAAACCCAGAAACTGGTCCAGGACGCCATCTCCAGGCTGGACCCCGAGCATCGGCTGGTGATAGTGCTCCGGGACATCGAGGACATGGCATATGAGGAGATCGCGGAAATGCTGGGGATCAAGGTAGGGACGGTTAAGTCCCGAATCCATCGCGGTCGCTCCGAGTTGAAGTCCATGCTGGACAAGAAGCTGGGATTTTTATCCTGATAAAGCAAATCCGGCGTTTTGTTAAATTTTCGGGAACCTTTGGCGGGGCGCATTGTCAATATGGTAAATATGTCAATAAAAATTCATACAAGCGGGGTTAAAGATGGGGTGTAACGATATCCGGGAAAACCTTTCCGCCTATCTGGACCAGGAGCTGGAAGAATCGGAAAATGTCATTATAAAAGAACATCTTGCGCAATGTTCTTCCTGCCGCGAAGAACACCGACACCTGGCTCTAACGAAACAATACATGCAAAACCTTCCCCTGACGCACGCGCCTGACGGATTCCTGTTCAAACTAAATGACAAAATAGAAAAAAGCGAAGCAAGCTGGTGGCAAAAAGCCGTCCGGTCCGTGGAGAACGCTCTTGAAGTCATACCTCTGCGGACCATGACCGCAGCCGCGGGCGTGGTGCTCGCGATGGCCATCATCCTTGCAGGATTGGACGTATACCACCTGCCGGAAAACTCTTTCGCCCACCGCTCCTCGCAAATGGACCCATATCACGGAACCGAAGCACTCTCCAGCACCACCGACCCGCTGCCCGTGGAGTTCGCGAGCACCAACCCGATAACGTCCGCTGACGAAAACTACCTGGACACACCCAACGAACTGCTCTTTCAAGTTATCCACAACGATCCCCGCTATGCAGACAGCAAGGTCTTCCCCCATCCCCGCGGACAGGGAGTGCTGGTGAACAACGGAGAAAAGTTGCTGGAGATCACCATGGACCCCGCGGAGTTCCCCATCATCCGGGCATACCTGGAAAAACAGGGAGGAAAAGTTCCCCAAACCCTTAATCAGGCCCGGATGAAGTTCCCCATCTCAGTCAGGACACTTCCCTCACCGAGCGCGCCCCTGGAAAACGCCCGGCCTCCCATACGACACGTTAACCATAGCTCGCCCTGACAATAAGTTTATAAGCACCTCCCGGATTATCAGGGTATTGGAAAAACTACTCTCCCCCGGCTCAATCTGAAAGAATGCTCTGCTCTTTGCGGTCCGGCTTGAAATGTTCTATTGTTGAAAACCATGATACGACTTGAAAACGTCAGCAAGTCCTACCGTGTCTATGACCGGCCCCGCCACTTCCTCTCCGAGAAGATCACCCGCAAACAAAGACACCGAAAGATCACCGCCCTCGAAAACATCAGCCTTACAGTAAACCCCGGCGAGTGCATGGGTGTCGTCGGAGTAAACGGTTCCGGAAAGTCGACCCTCCTGCGGGTCATGGCGGGAATCAGCCCGCCGACAAGCGGAGAGGTCAGCGTGGAGGGCACGGTATCAGCCCTGCTAGAGCTGGACTCCGGCTTCCATCCCGAGTTCACCGGCAGGGAGAACATAAGGATCGGCTCAGCCATACTGGGGCTTCCCCGCGATAAGGCCCGCCAAAACGAAGAGAAAATCATCGAGTTCTCCGAGCTCGGCAAGTTCATTGACGTGCCCGTCCGGACCTATAGCGCGGGCATGTACCTCCGGCTGGGGTTCGCCCTGGCAACCGCGGTAGACCCGCAGGTGCTCCTGGTAGACGAAGCCCTGGCAGTAGGCGACGAGTGGTTTCGCGGTAAGTGCGTGGACCGTATAAACAGAATAAGGAAGTCGGGAACCACCATTGTCATAGTGTCACATGACCTTACCATGGTGCGGGCCCTCTGTGACAAAGCCCTGCTTTTAAAAGACCACCGCGTACATGCTTATGGCGAGTCTGCCCTCGTCATAAGCAGCTATCTGACCAGCATCTATGAACAGACGATTTCCGAATCGGGCGAAACATCCATCGAGAACCGGCGGGGCACCGGACTAGCGGCCATTACCGCGGTACGCCTGCAAGGCCCGGACGGTAATAATACCGATCTAATCAAGGCCGGCGAGCCCTTTAACATCGAGTTCGACTACGAAGCGCGGGAAGAGATCGAAAAGCCGCTTTTCGGCATCAATATATTCCGGGCGGACGGAATACTTGCGGTATGCGCCAACAACGAGACCGCAAACGATCTAAACCGAAAGCTCTATCCCCGAGAAGAGCCCGGAGACCGGCCCGCCTCCGTGCCGGCAGGCCACTCCGGAACCGCTTGCTTTGCAGTCTACTCCAACACCCTGCTGGAGGGGGAGTACGAGCTGTCGGTTAACATCTACCGCGGCCGGTCCGGCGCGCATGTACTGGTCGAGGAGGTGTTGGGCGCGCTTCGATTTCGCGTAATTGGAGGCGAACTCGCTGACCGGGGCATGGTATTGTTTCCGGGAAGGTGGAAGATATCTTGAGAGAGTTCTGCTGCAACAGGGATCCTATGACTTCCCGCAGAAACCATTGGTTGGCAAACTACTGCTCTGTCAAGTCTTTTTAGTCGCTTACAAGATAAATATTTTTCGTGCGAGAGGCTGATACCGCGACCTTCGTGCGAGAGGCTGATACCGCGATTTTCGTCGGGCTTGTTCCCCTTTTTTCGAGAGACAGAGCACTATGTAACCTGCTTCGGCTGTGGCCGCCGGCATCGCGATTGCCGGAGGTTCATCATGGGGAGGCGTTCAGCCTGTGGCGTTGCACCCACGCAGTTTCAAGGACGAAACTGCGTGGGCCACCCGGAAGGCAATGACCACCACATATGTCGCACACCCGCGACGTAACTTTTTACAGGGGCATCAAAGAATTGAAGACACCAGGAACTATATGTGGACCCGCGAGACAGCCGAGGACTACCCCTTTTTCTATAAGTGATCCGGTTTCAAGCCGCGCTCTCAAAAGGGCGGAGTATATCCCGGCGAGAGCTCAAAGGTCATGTTAAAGGGATTAGTCTCTTCCAGGGGGGCCTTGTGAACGCTTCCCTCGCTGATCAGCTTTTCCAGGTGAGCCCAGGCAGTGCCCGCGGCAGCCGGCTCCAGGTGGGGATGGATAAGTCCGCCGTACATGGTTTTGACAAGGGCGGTAAGACCCAGCTTTTCCGAGGCCAGGCATTTCAATATGCAGACCTCCCGAAGCTCCCGGTGCTCGATCAGCTCGCTGATCCGCGCTTCAGGATCGTCCACCACCGGACCGTGTCCCGGAAGCAGCTTCTTCGCGCCCAGCGATTTCAGCCGTTTCATGGAGACCATGTAGCTCTCCATGTTGCCTTCCGGAGGAGCAACCAGGGTGGAACCGGTGCCGGTCACCAGGTCGCCGGTAAAAAGAAGGCCCTCTTCCTCGTTCCAGAGCACGATATGACCGGGTGCGTGTCCGGGAGTGTCCAGGACAAGGAGTTCCATGCCATCGGCTTGCAGCAGCTCCGGCTCACGGATGTAACCATCCGCCTTAAAGTCCGGGAACCTCCGCTCCAGGGAAGGCTCGTCAGCAGGATGGATGTATACCGGCGCGCCGGTGGCCTCCTGCAAAAGCCGCGCGCCGCCCGCGTGGTCTACATGGGAATGGGTCAGCACGATCCGGGAAATACGCCGGTCACCCACATAGTCCAAAATACCACTTACATGGTCCTCCCGGTCGTAACCCGAGTCGATCACAACGCAAGGATCGTCCCCAGCCAGGTATATATTGGGACTCTCCCAGGGCGAGCCCTTCTCCTGTTCCGGAGTTACCCGGAATACACCCGGCACAACCTCTTCACATCCGGTCATAACAGAAAGTCACTCTCCCTTTATTGATCACTTTATTCAAAAGCTCCTCGGCTTGCACAGGACCTCTTTTATCTTGATGTCGAAGAACCGGTTTGACGAGTTGGCATGGAGTATCACCGCGGTGTCCCACCCTCTGCCGGTGCCGGCTACTGCTATGACGTCTTGACAGGGCACGAGTCCGGCGTCCGCGGCCATGGCCGATATCTCGGGACAGACCTTCATGCCCTGTCCGAACATGCGCAGCGTCGAGGTTACGATCTCGGTCTGCGAGTAGCCACCAAGCCTCGTAGATATGGCCTTGTTGATGTTCCTGGTCGCCATGGTTGCGGTAAGCACGGGATGGCCCGCTTTTTCCAGCTCTTCCCTGATTGCCGGGTCGAACTCGCCTTTGCCCTCTTCGGCAAAGCCCACGTTATGGGTTACAGTGACGATCTTGATATCATGGCCGGAAGCGGCGTCCATGAGCTTCTTCGGGCTGTCGCCCTTGGTGGATGCCACCACCAGGTAGCCCATTCCCCTTTCCTTTGATTCGGAAAGAACTATCCGGATAACCTCATCGGTGTGCTCCCTGCCCGGAGAATCAAAGTATGTACACATTTAAAACCTCCATTTTGAATGTAAGAAAAAGCCCGGTGAGCCAGCTCTACCATCATCAAGATTCACTTAGAGACCCACGGGAATGTAAATCAGCAGCCCGGACAAGTCCGGGGCAAAAGACAAAGCAACGCGCCCTTTAATGCTGCCGCACTATTTCGCCTGTGTTCCCCAAAGGAAAATACTAAACTTGGGGCAAGGATGCAAGAACTCTTAATTGCTTACTTCTTTCCCGACCATGGTCTGTTCTTTGCCAGGCTGAAACATATAATAAGACAGACATGGATTCATTCCCAATTGCGTCTATAATAATTTAAGAAAGGAGGCAAAAAATGGTATTTCCTATTATTCCGATAACAGCCATAGCTGCTATTGCCGGAGGTTCTTTTGCGTTAGGTTGGTATTTTAACTTATCAAAAGAAAAACAGGAGGAGGCGAATAAGATAGCAAATAGCAAAGCTAAAGAATTGTTCGGCAAGGCAGCCGATCAGCTTGCCTCTCCAGAAGCGGAGAAAGTAATCAAGAAAACACAAGAGGATTACCTTGATAAATAACCCTCACCCCCAATAAAAATATCCTTTGCAAGCGGCACCGGCTCTCCGGTGCAGGAGAGTTCTCAGCCTCTGGAGATTGAGGGAGCTCGATCCGGCCGGTGTGGAGACTGCTTTGGTAGGCGGCATTAAAAGACTAAAACGATTTTCGTACCCATCCCAAAAGCTTCCGGCAAATAAGCTGAAATTACACAGATGATGCCCTCGTAAAAAGTCGGTTCCCCTAACTCCTTGAAAAATTTATGTTTTAG
>CAYQTK010000075.1:0-17887 GCA_964420375.1 uncultured bacterium | reverse complement strand
GTGTCCGGCACAGGCAGGCGCACTCCGAAAACGGAGTTTTCGCAACGGGAACTAATTATAGCGGTAATACAGACTCACTCCAAAAGTCCTTTTCAGAAACTCAGCGGGCATCGCCAAAATGGTTGATCAGTGAATTCTTTGCATTAGAGGGAATATATTTATGAGAGCTTCCGGGTTGAGAGACATTAATATATGTTAAAGCTTCCACTGATTAATACCTTCCCCACTCCTCGACAGCCTCCGCCAGGGCCTTCACGTTCTCCGGCTTTGCGTTTGCCGGCACCGAGCAGCCCGACGAGAGTATGAACCCGCCGCCTTTGCCCACGTCCTCGATCAGGCCCTTGCAATAGGCCATGACCTCGTCTTTCTCCGAGAAAGCCAAAAGATATGCGGGCACGTCGCCCATGATGCACATCCGGTCGCCGAGCATCTGTTTGGCCGTCCTGATGTTCGAAGCCCCGTCCAGTTCGAGGATGATCTTGCCCGCGGGAAGACGCTGGAAGAAGTTGAAGTTACGGGTCCAGTCAGTATCGCAGTGAAACAGCGGAGTGAGTCCGGCGTCGATTATGGTATTGGTCATGTACTCCAGTTCCGGCCAGACAAACTCCTCGAAGTGGCGGGGAGATATAAATGCTGGCGACGACCTGGAAAGGCCGATGAACACGCGGGGAACTCTAACCAGCCTGGCGAAGCGGATGGCCAGGGAAGTAAACGAGCGGGCCCATACCTTGCCGGCGCTCTTTATCTTGTCCGGCCGGTCGAAAAGGTCGAGGCTCATGGGGGCCATGCTCCTGCCCAGCGAGAAGTACTCGAACATGGGGCCGGGCAGCATGAATCCCACCGCGGGCTCTGCGCCCGCAGCCCGGACCTTGCCGGCATGGGAGCGTATTTCCATCGTAAAAGAAGCGGCCATGCGAAGCCCTTTCCAGAAACCGAGCTCAGGGTACAGGCGCAAGGCCACGTCCCGGAGGAACCTGGTGAGTCCCGCGGACTCGAGAAGATGGTAATCCTCTGGAGTAAGCAGCTCGAACTCCTCGAACTGATGGATGTCCTCTGCAGGGAGGTCCTTGCCCGGCCAGCGCACCCGCGCGGGAGCGCCGTAAAGAAGCGCCGGGATAATGGTCTCTCCCATAAAGGTGATGTCCCAGGGACCCGTTTCCTTCATGGTCTTGAGCAAAGCCCGCAGCCGCTCGCGCCTGTCGAACATCAGGCAGGCCTTGCTGATGCCGCAGTAGCTTGCTGCAAAGTAATCCAGAAGCGGACCCACCGGAACCCGGTCGGGAGCCTCCAGCGAAACCACGGCCTCGATTCGTTCCCTCGAGTTCATGATTTTAAAGGTCTCTCTGCAATAAACGTCATGTCTCGTCCGGCTCGTGGTCTTCTGCAGGCTCGGCATAAAAGAAGGGGTCAGCCGCGCAGTTGGGGTCAAGCGCGGCTTTGAGCCTGGCCATCCAATGGTGGTAGTTGCCGCAGTGAGGACCGAGTCGCCGGTTCATGCGCATGCCGAACCCGGCGATGGGCGTTCCCAGTGCCTCATCAACGCAAGCGTCCACTGCCTCGTCAACGACCTTGCCCGCGGCAAGCACGCTATCCGGCTCCCGGGTCGAGTAAAGGCCGATGCCTTCCATGTAGCCCATGTGACAGTGCTCGAAAGTGCCGCCGCAGCCCAGGTCGCCCCCGTCGTCCAAAAGCACGCCCTCTCGGATGTACTCCTTCTTCTTGTCCGCAAGCCACGCGGACTGGCGCAGGCCCATGTCCCAGGTATCAAAGCCGCCCATGCTGGTGAACATGGCCTGGGAGGGACGGAAGTTCCCCTGCACGTTGTTGGCGTGTCGAAGCAGGACCCAGAAAAGGGAGGAGACCGCGCGTCGCCGTCCCGCCTCGTTTACGGGAAGCCGCTCGATCCAGTCAGTCATAAACGGAAAAAGCCGCAACAGCTTTAAGGGGTCTTTCATAAAGCGGGCCAGCTTGCTCGCCAACCTTATCGCCTTCTCGCTGGTGTCCATGTTAAGGGGCAGGCGTACTCCCCGGACCTCGCGCAGTACCTGGCGGAGGGCCTTTATCTTCCATTCGTACTCCCGTTGCGAAGAGCCTGTCACCGCAACGATAAGGTTCCAGCGCGCAGTCTTCTGGAAAAGCCCGCTCTCCCACACCCGCTTGAGTTCCACGTTGGTGTCGGTAGAGCCCAGCGCGGTCATGAAGGCGGGAAGACGGAAGTCGGCGTAAGTGATCTCCGCTTCGCCCAGCAAATAGCCCGCGTCAGCCAGCGCTTTTTCACTCGGGAAGTTGAGCATGAATAAGCCCAGGTTCGGCGGCAGGTTCTCGATAGTGTACTGGGGAGATGATCCGCCCGTCTCAATCTCGGCCGGTCCGTGCCAGGAGTAAAGCTTCAGCGCAGCCTTGGTGAAAACGCCCAGCCCGCCGAACGCGCCGGTGTAGCCGCGCATCACGCCCCGCAACGACGGGCCCGGACCGTCCGCGCAGAACCATCCCGCGCCCGCACCCGCAGAGCCCAGGCGCAGCACGTCTCCGGTTGGGAGGACCCATTCCACTCCCAGCAGGTTTCTGCCGCTGTAGCTCATGGAAGGACCGTCCAGACCGGTCCCCCATGCAGAGGTGGCTGACGCCAGCGGTGAGTGGTTGCCCCCGCAGGAGACCACGTGAAGGTTGAGTCCTTCCTTCCACAGCATGGTCTGGAGGATGATGGCCTTGACATAAGGCTCGACAACCGCGATCCGATTTTTGAAGTCAATGTCGATGATCCTGTCCATGCGCTTTAAGTCGAGCACGATCACGCCCGGCCGCGACGACGCTGCTGTGGCGCTCCAGCCCGTTGACAAGGGCTTTACCATGATCTTCTCGTGGTTCGCGAGCGCTACGATCTCGGCGACCTCGTCAGTGCTCGAAGGCATGACTACAGCCTCCGGACGCGGCAGCCACAGGCTCCCGTCCTCGTTCAATATCTCCGGGTTCATGTAATAAGAGTAGGTGTCCATCATGCAGGGATCAGAGTTGAGCCAATTCTTCCCCACAATGTCCTTGAGCTTTTGTAGCTGTGATTCCTTAAGCATTTTTGTCCTCGATCTCAAAGCCCGAACCTGCCCGGGCTAAGCACGCCTCGGGGGTCGAAAACCTTCTTGACCTTTTTAAGCAGCTCGTGACCGCCGCGGTCGCGGCCGGGCTCGATGTCTGCCGCAGCCCCGTAGGGACGGCTCCAGAAAGCCCCTGCTTCGGTAAGAGCGCGGGCAGCGGCTTTTTCGATATCCTTCATCTTTTGCACCTCGTCAGCGTTGCTCGAGTTAAAAGGAACAACAAACTCGTAATGACAGGCATGGTTCTGGACCACCGGCTGAAGATACATGCCGTAACCGTGACGAGCGACTCCATGGTTTTCCAACACTCCCTGGAAAACCTCGATAAAGAAAGGCGCCCGGTCCAGTGTGGAGAGGAAGAACAGGGACAGACAACCATGGGTTTCATCTCCTCGCCGGCCGTGGTCTCCGCGTGGAGAGAGGGCGCGGTCGAGGACATCTCGGGCGGAAACCCCTTCCAGTTTTTTCGCGGGCCGGAGATCGAAGGGTTGCGCCAGGTCGGCAAGGTCTGCAAGCTGATACTCGACTCGCTCTCGGGGAAGACGCTGGAACCCGCACACGTTAATCAGCACGATGTACTCGGGCAGGTTCCCGGACTTGGCAGGTTCCTCACCCAGCAACATGGAAAGGGCGGAGCGGTCAAGTATGAAGCAGTGCTCGCCGAGACCGGCTTTGTGGACTGCATACACGAAATCAGCGAGGGGAGTGATTGTTTCCGAGCCTGTCAAGCGGGGCTCGGTTATGGAAGGCATGAGCTCGCAGCGCACGGATATCCAGGCGGCTATGCCCAGTGATCCTTGCGAGCCTCCTATCAGGCGGTGGAAGTCGGTCTGTGCCGGGCCCATGGGGCTCTTCTGCGCGCCGCCCGAAGCGCGCTGCTTTTCGAGTGAGCCGGGACCCCCTGCTGCGCCGGTCCGGAAGAGCGAGCCGTCTCCGAAGACGACCTCCATGGAGGCCAGCGGGTCGGCGATGTCCCACTGCTTGTTGGGCCAGGTGGAAGGCTCGCGGTCGAGCACCGCGGCGAGCACGCTCTTTCCGCTGCGCACAGCAAACGGGAGGGACACGGTGAGTCCGTGCGGCTCGAGCGCTGAAGCAAGCTCGGGGTAAGTCACGCCCGGCTCGATCATGACCACCCGGTTGCGGCGGTCAACGTCGAGGACCTGTTTCCATTCCGAGAGGTCCACTATCGAGTGAGGCTCGCGGCAGACAATGCCGCCTTTCTGATGGGGCTCGGAAGAGGACACCGGGACCAGCTTTTCGGCTGTTCTGTTGGCTTCCATAACAACCTGTTGCAACTTTTCAGCGTTGTCCGGTTTATGTACGGCAGACGGTTTTAAACCTGCGTCCGACAACGGATTGTATGCAAAGGGTCCCATGTTCACTCCGCGAGCCCCGAAGCCTCGAATACGAGGTCAACCACGTCCTCGATCCTGAGGCGCCTGTCCGGCTCCAGCTCTTGTTGCGCTGCTTCAAACCTGGCGCGGCAATGCGCGCATGCAGTGGCCAGGACATCGGCGCCCACTGCCCGGGCCTCCTCCAGCCGATGGAGCGCAGCGCTCTTGCTGAGTTCCGGAAAGGCCTCGGGAGCGCCGCCACCGCCTCCGCAACAAAAGGAGTACTCGCGGATGCGATACATCTCCCGGAACTCGATGCCGGGAAGGCTTCGCAGAAGCCGGCGGGGCGCGTCGTAAACGCCTTCCGCTCCCCGGTTGACATGACGGGGCGGGTCAGTGTAGGTCATGAGATTGAGAGCAAGCCTCTCTTCGCTGTCCTCTTTAACAAAAGGCTCGCTCTGCCGGCCCAGGTAGCAAGGGTCGTGATAGGTCACGGCAGCGGATATTGATTTATCCAGCTTGAGCCTTCCTTCTAAAAAAAGCTCTGCCAGCACTTCGGTGGCATGGACTACCTCGACGCCGAGCTCGACTCCATACTCGGCGTATTTCGAGCGCATGGCTCCCAGGCAGGACCCGGAAAGAACGATCACCCTTTGAACTCCGCTTTCCCGGAGCAGCCGGGCAATAGAGGACGCTGCAAACCGGAAGTAGTCTCGATTTCCCTTCCAGTAGAAGGGAAGGCCGCAGCAGTGCTCGAGCTCGCCGGCCGTGCTTATGTCCACTCCTGCAGCCACGAGAAGCTTTGCAAGTCTCTCTGCGGTCCGTCTCCCCTGCTCGTCATTTTCCGGAGAGCAGCCGGCAAACACCAGTGTCTTTACACTGCCTGCAATTATCTTGTTCACGCCGGCCACGTTGGAGATAAGGTGCAGGGACTTCCGGGGAGGATATTTGTTAAGCTCTTTGTCGGGCGTGGCTTGGTAAATAAATGGCGATCGTCCGCATTCGGTAAGGTGTTCCCGGAGGGCCATGTTGATACGCTGGCGCTCCGCGTCCATGATGAACTTGCAGGCCACGTCGCAAAAGCCGCAGGCTGTACAGGCAAACGCGGTGCGGGCGAGGGCATCGTCCGGCTCGATCCTGCCGTCAAGCAACGAAAGAGCCATTATGCTTTTGCCGGAGCCGGAGAAGCCGTGGAAGTGGTAATAGCGGGCCGCGGGGCATGCGTCAGTGAACTCGACGTGCTTGACCACCGGCAGCGGCACCATCTTGCAAAGCGAGCACCTGAAGCACTTTTCCATGTCCTGCCGGAGCATATGAAGAAGATCGAGAGGCCGCGCATCTTCGGGCGGGCCCTCCATGGCCGGCAAAGGAGTATTGTTGTTCGACTTGTCCGTCACTTTACTTCCACCTCGAGGGGATGATAAAAGACCCGCAGCGCCCGGTCCTTGTCGCCGCCGAAGCGCGGCACCACGTAGTTCTTGATGTTAAAGGAGTACTCCTCTCCTCCCATCTTTAAAACGTCGACCAGCTTATAAGCAAAGCCCATCACGCCGGGGTCGTTCTCCGGGGGTTCGCGCCGGGAAAGGTTGTCCTCGTAATAAAGCAGGGCGCGGAAAGGGGCCTTTCTGTCCCAGACTCCCCGGAACATGAAGGTCCCTTGCGGGCCGGTGGCCAGGGCCCAGTCCAGGGTCTTTTCGCTTGCCGCCATGTTTTCTTCCCGCTTGCTCATGGTCCCGTCCAGGGTCACTCCATGCGGGTCGATGTTGGTGAAAAACTTCATGCCGATGGCGTTGCGGTTCAGGTCCCAGCCCTGCCGGATGTAGGCGTCGGACGCCACCATGTCCATGCGGAAAGGCAGGCTGAGCATGGACGGGAACTCGAAGCTGCAGGGATAAAAACTGCCGTCAACCACCACCGAGGGCGATTTAAGCGACAGCAGAAGGCTGAGCCGCGTGCTGGTCTGCCGGACCACCCGTACCGGGCCCTTGATCATTCCCAAAACCTCGGTGGTAAAGTCCTCCTCCGTCCGCAGCAGGCTGAACCTGCCTGCCAGCACATCAACTCCCGAGCGCATCTTGATCCGGTCCATGATGTCGGCGCCGTTGCCGCCCGCCTTTTCATGGATCATGAAGTCGCTTATGAAAACGTTGTTTTTGGGAAAGTGAAGCGTGTAATAGGGAGAGACAACCTCGTCGAAACCCTTTCGCTCGCGATATCTCATGTAGCTTTTCCGCGATTGTGGAGGCGGAGAGCTTTTGAAGTACACCAGGTAGACCCGTCCCGATGCTTTGCTCTGCATGTCAGTAAGCGTGATGCAATGGAAGGGAGATCCTTGCGGAAAGGCTTCGGCATTGCCGCTCTCTCCCGCGTCCATGGCCATGAACACCAGCTCGTCGTTTTTGTCGAGGCGGCCGTTGTCAACGTCGCAATCCTTGCTTCCGTCCGGCCGCTCCATGACGTAATTGCCATTTGGCGTGCGCTCGTCCACCTGGAAGGGAACCGGCTGCGCTTTTCCTTTTTCAAACGCCATGAGCCGGAGGCCGCTGATGGGTTTGCCAAGAAGCTTCGGAAATCTCTTCCCCTTGATCACCACCTTGTCCATTATGCGGTCGATTTCCATCTTGCCGGCATCGGGCTCGGTGCGTCCCCCCGAAACGAACAGAAAAAGTGCCGCAAGCAGCAAAACGGGAACCCCAAGCCCTGACTTTCGTGTAAACATTGTGCCTCCTCCAACTGAAACGGGCTGACCGCCCCGTGCCGAAACCACTCCATTTCGCCGGCTTGGAAGGCTCTTGCCTCCGGCGCGCGGTTGTGATAGCAATAATAACAGTTGTTATGTGTATAAAGCAAAATCGCCGCACGGACAAACCATGTCCTTAGAGGCGATAAACCTTAAATCCACCACGGGAGGAACTCGCATGGACCCCATGGATAAAATGAAAGACCTCTTTAAAAGCGGCATTCCTTTTGCCGCCCGGTCCGGCATCGAAGCGACCCGACTGGAAAAGGAAGGCATATCGCTCAAGATGCCCCTGGAGCCCAACCGCAACCACATCGGCACCATGTACGCCGGGGCCCTGTTTACGCTGGCGGAGATGATGGGAGGCGCAGTAGCCATGGTCTACTTCATGGAGCACGGCCTGGTTCCCATTGTGAAGGGCTTGAACATCAAGTTTGTCAAACCCGCGCGAACGGACATCACCACCGGCTGGCACATGGAGGACGAGGAAGTACAACGGGTGATCGCCGATTGCCAGGAGAAAGGCAAAGGGGAGTACACCATCAACCTCGAGCTTGAAGACAAGGACGGAGTAGTGGTTGCTGTCAGCGAAGGCTTCTACCAGGTCCGGGGCTCCTGGAAAAAGTAGGGGGTCTGGTCTCATTTCTTGGTGTCCGCGTTCTCCCGGAACTCCGGGTTTAGGAGATACTCGTCTATGCCCACTCCCTTCTCTCCGGTGTCTTCGTTTTCAAAGTCAGCAAAGTTCTCGTGGATGGCCACGCCGCCGGGCTTGTTGGTCATGGGCAGGAACAGGCCCGAGAACCTGTTTGACTTGAACCTCCATTTGCCGCCGTTCTCGTCAACCGCCAGATACGATGACGATACCGGCACTCCCTCTTCAAAGTCGGTGTTCTCCACGTTCATCCGCACGATGCGGACGTTTCCTCCATCGCCGGATACAAAGCCGGAGCCGATAAAGGCCTTGCCGATGATGGCCCGATACAGGTTTACGGTCTTGTCATCCAACTGCACCGCCACCCAGTTCCAGCCGGTGATCTTCGACTCGTTCCGATATCCCCACGAGTGGTCGCGATGGCCGAAACAATCTATGGCCCGCTCGCCGTCTTTTCTGAGTGCACCTTTCGCAAACAGCGCCTGCTCGTAGTGCTCGAGAGCGGCTGCCTTAGCGCCCGGCCGCTTCCGGCCGGACATGGCATAATCGAACACGGCAAAGCGTGCTTCATACTCGAGCTCAAGCTCGTGCTTGTCGCCGTGGAAAGACAGCCGGAACCTTTTGCAAGGCTCGACAAACTCGAACCGCAGCCTGCCGTCGGTAAGCTCGACAAGATCGTCGTCTATGGGGATCACGTTGGAGTACATGAGCGGCTCGCCGTCAACCACGTGAAACGCGGAGAACCTGCCCTCCTGCTTGTGACGCAGAAGAGATACGTGGTTTATGCCCCACGCGCCCGCGGCCTTGTCTATGAAGTTGAAGTACCAGTTCTCCTTCCACTGCGCCTCGAGCGGCCGCGGATAGTCGTGAACAAACTCGTCTGCCGGTTCCATGGCTGTCCTCCCTAATCCAGTGCAGGTTGTAAATCCCGATTGACCATATCAAGTATCCTTTAGCTTTTCTGATGGTTTGGCCTCGCGGTGAGAGCGGGATATCTTATCGAAGTTGGGCGGCTTGGTAAGGCCGATGTCGCGGGTGGCGACCTTGGTCAGGTGATCGCGGATACGCCGGTCCACTTCCCGGGCGGCCTCCAAGCTGTAGATATGTCGGTAAGCAAAAAAGAGCTCGATAGCCATGGCAAGTGCCTTTTCGCTGTCCGCATGTAAAGCCATGTCAAAGCTCTCCGCAGAGTCCGACCTTTCAAGGAGAGACTGAAGCTCGGGGGGCACATCAACACCTGCTGCGACGAGACTGTCGGAGACTTCGCGCGCTGCCTCGGTGTTTTTCTGAACGTCTTCATTGATGAGCGAGAGCTTATACTCGACCCTGGTCGCGAGCTGGTCGAGCAGGTTTACGATTGCGAAGACCTGCCCCCGCACTTTGTCGTCAACGATGGCTGGCGCAATGTCGTTTTCCAGCGCGGCCTGGAGCCTTTTTATGTATGCGTCAACGCTCATGTACATCTTATGCCTCCTTTGCCGGGGCCTTTTTCGGGTCGAGTGCCCTGTCAGGCGTCTTTTGTCGTCTCCAACAAATATTTTTATTGCGAGCGACGGAAGTCGCGACTAAAGTCGCTCGCACTCTATGCGTCATTTCAATCCTGATAAGACACTTGGTACTTGTTCAGGGTCCTCATCAGGTTAAAGAACTGGAGCGGCAGGGTCATACCGAACACGCCCGCTTTGAGGTCAAGGCCGGCTTTCTGCCGGAAGGCCTTCATTGCAGTGCCTGCAATACCGATGGCCTTGAAGTTGTTGAAGATGTGATAGAAGCGGACCCGTTCCTTGTCTATTTTGATGCCGCTTTTCTGCTCGTAGCTTTCAAAGAACTCGTCGCGGGGCAAAAGATGACTGACCCACAAATGTGGCCGCGGCGAGCGCCAGGCAGTATCGATTATATACGAGATGTCCTCCATGGGGTCGCCGATGTGGACCATCTCCCAATCGAGGACAGCGGCGATGCGTCCCTCCCGGGCAATATAGTTGCCGGTGCGATAATCGCCGTGGACGAGCGTGGGATGATCGCACTCCACAAGGTTGTCGAAAAGCCAGGCCCGGGCATATGCTGCGATGGGATGAGAGCCGAAGCCCGCGGCTTCGATGACCTCGCTCCAGCGCTCCACCTGGCGGCGGGCCGCGCCGGTTCCGGGGTCGCCAAGGAAATCGAGTCCCAACGTGCGCCAGTCAGCATTGTGGATGGCGGCGATGTTGAAGACGAAGTCAGCGGCCAGGCTTTCCCGCTCGGCGTCGTCGGGGATGAGCTTCCAGTTGGGGTCCAGGTTCATGGACCAGAAGTGAACGTGGCCCTCGACCTTGTCCATGACGTAAAAGGGCAGGCCGAGCACATGGGGATCCGGCTCGTACCAGCGGGTCCGCGGCACACACACCGGCGTGTCAGCAAGCGCGGAGAGAACGCGATACTCGATGGACGCGTCATAGGGATCGAGAAGCCCGGCTTCCGGTTCCTTCCTGATGATGATGTCCTCGGTTATTCTTCGGTTGTCCCGGGTGTAGGCGATCCCGATGCTGTAGGTCTCCATGGACCAGCCTTCCAGGTTCTGCCATATTCCGGTGATCTCCAGGTCAGGCGCATCAAGCTTGCGGGCCAGGTATTGTTCGAATCCGGTCCAGTTGTCGGTCTCGGTCATGAGGTCCCTCCTGGTGCCTGGTATGATTTTTTTCTTGACAAACGCCACCGAACTGTCATAGTTTAAATAACAACTGTTATCTTATTTGTCAAGAGCGCACGGCGGCATTTTTCGGATGCGAACGATAAGGAGGAATCAATGAAGATCGTCATTGTAGGGGCCGGAGCATTAGGCGGTTTCGTGGGAGGAATGCTCTCCGATGCGGGGGTTGATGTGACCCTTTTCGACGTGCGGGACGACTACGTAAAAAAGGTTGCTGAAGAGGGACTGTGGATAAACCCCGCAGGCGGCGAGCCCAAGCAGTACCGGCCGAAAATCGTCTCTGATCTCTCCAATGTCGGGCAGCCGGATGTTGTCATCATCTCTACCAAGGCTTTCCACACCAGGTCTGCCGCGGAAGGGGTCCTCCCCTTGGTCAAAGACGACACCCTGGTCTGCTCCTTTCAGAACGGCTACGGCAACCTGGCGGTGCTGGAAGAGGTAGCGGGAAAGCCGGAGCGGATCGTTGCCATGACCACGGCGCACAACTTCTCGGTCACCGAGGACAACAAGATAGCCTACTTCATGGGCGCCGGAGGAGTAGACCTGGGATACATGAAAGGCCCTAAGGACGACCGGCTGGAGGAGCTGGGCGCGCTTATGAAAAACCTCAAGGTGCCCGTTAAGGTGCACGACGACGGCCACGAGGTGGTCTGGAACAAGGTACTGTGGAACGCGGTGTTGAACTGCACCGCGGCGGTCACCGGCATGGACGTTATCACCATGGTCAACACCGGCAACATTCAGCCGGTGTTCCAGGCGCTTACCGACGAGTACTTCGCATTGTCGGAAGCCATGGGAATGAACGTCTGGCACCCGCCGGACTTCGTGGACAAGATCACCATGGGCGCGAAGATGGCCGCGAAAATCCAGACATTCTCTCCTCCCAAGCCTTCCATGTTGCAGGACATGGAGGCGGACAGGCCCACCGAGATAGACTACATAAACGGGGCCATCGTCAATTTGGGAGAAGAGCACGGCGTGCCCGTTCCGGTAAACCGGACCATGCTGTACCTGGTGAAGACCTTCGAGGCCCGGCCGGCGTCACAAGAGTAAGGCAGGATTTCTGACGAGCGCTTTTTGACGCTTTGAAGAAAAAATTTGATGCGCGAGCGATGGAAGTCGCGACTGAAGTCGCTCTTGCGAACTTATAAGATTTTTTAGCGGCGGACAAGCCTTTGGAAGTTCGGCTTGTCCCGACCGGAACCTTCAGTGGACCCCATCTCCAAGGGAGGACATCGTGGACAAGAAGACCCCGGCACGCACTGTAGGCAATCAGATGGAGGCCAAAGCGCTTGACGAGAATATACGCGACAAGACCTTCCTGATCTTCAACGACGAGACCACGAGTTACAGCCAGTACTATGAGCGCTCATCCGCGTATGCTCACCTGTTCCGGCAAAATCACAGCTCAGCGGGATCGGACGACAACGTCCGGGTTGCCTCGTTCATGGACAACCATCCTTCCTATATCTACTCGCTGGGAGGCTGTGCCCTTACTGCGGGCACGTTGTACAGCGTAAACACTGGCCTGCGTGGTCAGGTTCTTGCAGAGCTTCTCAACCAGTCGCGCTCTCAGAGCATCGTGGTCGACGACCGCCACTATGACAAAATCCAAGAGGTTAGCGACCGTCTCAAGTACGTGTCTCCCGAGCGCATCTTCCTGGTGGACACCGGGAAGGACTCGGTTTTGGCAAAAGAGGTCCGGAAAGTTGACGACGCTGCCCTCGAGCTGCGCGATGAGCTGGGAGAGAGAGGTCTCCGCGCTCCCGAGGTCGAGGTCCCCATGGACTCCAACCTGGTAATCATCTATACCTCGGGGACCACCGGCCTTCCCAAGGGCATCAGGAACAGCCACTCCAAGCTGCTCACCCTGGGCCAGGTGTCCGGCATGATGCTGGTGGGAGCAAAGCCGGATGACCGGGGATACGCCGCCATGCCGCTCTTTCACGTAAACTCGCTTGTCCTGGCCATAATAACTTCCTTCGTGCATAACCTCTCGGTGGTGATAAAGGACAAGTTCAGCGCCAGCGGGTTCGCGCCCGATATACTGAACTATGGTGTGACCTTCTGGAACTACGTGGGCCAGCCGGTGCATTACATCATCCTTGCCTTGGAAAGGCAGTACGGCAGCGAGGAAGCAATAATCGAGGCCATCGCCAACGATCCCCGCAACCGGCTCAAGGTTGCGTTCGGCAACGGGGCGTCATCAGTGGACCAGGAGAAGTTCATCCGCTACTTCGGACTGGAGAACATGATGGAATCCTACGGAAGCGCGGAGTTCGCCATTACCGCGGTGGGAAGCAAGGACAACCCTCGGGGGAGCGTGGGAATGCTGGCTGACTCCAACGTGAAGATATTGAACGAGCAAGGCGAGGAGTGCCCGCCCGCGGAGTACGACGAACAGGGAAGGTTTTTAAACTACGAGGAAGCGGTGGGAGAGATAGTGCGTATCGGCGGTCCGCTGGCCAGCTTCGAGGGGTATGAGAACAACGAGGAGGCCATGCAGAAGAAAATCCGGAACGGGGTCTACCACTCCGGTGACCTGGGTCACGTTTGGATTCACAACAAAAAACGATACCTCTTCTTCGACGGGAGGACCGACGACTGGATCCGCAAGGACGGGGAGAACTTTTCCGCGGAGAACGTGGCCCAGGTGGTGAGCGAGTACGAGCCGGTCGAGCTGTGCGTGGCCTATGGAGTGCCCTGCCCGGTGTCCGACGAATGGGTGATGGTGGCCGTAAAACTCAAGGACGGCCGGGAGTTCGATGCAGAGGACTTCAACGACTACATCGAACGGCAATGCAACGGCGGCGACATGGACCGGAAGTGGAAGCCGGACTTCGTGCGGGTGGTGGACGAGTTCGAGTACACCCGGACCCAGAAGATACTGGTCCGGCCCTTAAAGCACGAGTACTACAACATCGAGTGGATTCCCGAGGCAAGGATATTCTACTGCCTGCGCGGATTCGATAACTACCGCCCCTTTACAGGCAAGGACTATGAGTCGGTAAAAGAGGAGTTCAGAAAGAACGGCAGGGAAGGGCTTTTGGAGACGTGGCGATGACAGACGCATTTGCACCCTTTCAGGAGGTCCTCGACGACCGCCACGCCTGGATTGCGCGCTATAAGAAGGAGAGCGGGAAAAAGATCGCCGGCTATTTCTGCGATTACGTGCCCGAAGAGGTCCTCTGGGCCGCGGGATACGTTCCCGTCCGCATTACCGGCGGCACCGGCAACATTGTGAAAGCCGACCGCCATCTGCAATCGAACGTGTGCTCGTTTGCCCGCCGCTGCCTGGACCAGGCCCTCGAAGGGACCTTCGATTACCTGGACGCACTGGTCATTCCCCATACTTGCGATCTTATCAACAAGATGTATGACCTGTGGGCCTACCGCGTGCAGGGTCCCGAGTTTCTGCATTACTTGTGGACCCCGCACAAGGTGTTCGACAGGAACGCCCCCGCGGTGATGGACGGCGAGATCAAGAGGCTTATGAAAAGCCTTTCCGAGCACTCCGGCGAGACCGTGACCAACGAAGCGCTGGAGGAGGCCATCCGGGTTTATGACAAGAGCCGCACGCTTTTACGACAAGTGTACGAGCTCAGGAAGCCGCCCGCCCGGGCGACGGGGGTCGAGGCTTTCTCGATTGCGCTTTCTTCACTGCTAACACCCAAGGACCTGCACGCGCAATGGACCGAAGCCTGGCTTGCCGAGCGCGAGGGAGCAGAGCCACTTCCGGAAAGGCCCCGCGTGCTGGTGGCCTCGTCCGTGCTGGACGACCTCGGCTTCACCGAGGAGGTCGAGAAGGCGGGGCTGTGGCTTGCCGCGGACGACGTGTGTTCGGGAAGCCGCTACTTTTACGACCTGGTGGGTGAGCCTGACCCGGACCCCATGAAGGCCCTTAGCAGGCGTTACCTGAACAAGCTGCCCTGTCCCCGCAGCGTGGACAGCCTGGGAACGCGTTCCGGTCACATCTTCGGCCAGGCACGGGACTACGACGTTAAGGGCGTCATTTTCTATATCCTCCGCTGTTGCGACGCCCATCTTTTCCAGTTCCCGATTTTAAAGGAACGTGCGGAAAAAAACGGCTACAGCGTGCTCCACATCCAGGGCGACCAGACCGTGGGCATCAACGAAAGCATCAGAAACCGGCTACAGGCCTTTGCGGAGATACTTATGTCATGAGTGATGACGAACACACCCACGAGGTAAAAAAAGCCAACCGGATGCGCGGCAAGAAGCACCTTCAGACCACGCAGGAGATATCGCAGATAGTCAAGGACTATTACAACGAGCGCTCGAAAAAGAACCGGGGTCCTGGTCAAAAGGTGGCCTGGTGCGGTGTGGCCGTTCCCAAGCAGCCACTCCAGGCCATGGACATCGTGGCCTATTACCCCGAGCAGTACGGCACAGTGGTGGCCACCCGCGGCGACCCGGACAGGTTCCTGGCCCGCGCCGAGGACTACGGGCTCTCCCGCGAGATGTGCGGCTACGCCAGGATCACCACCGGTTACATCCTCGAGGGGCTGCCGGAAGACGCTCCGCTCGGAGGCATGGAGCGGCCGGACATGCTGATCGTGACCACTGCGGTGTGCGACACCCGGGTGAAGTGGTGGGAGCTCATGGGCGAGATGCTCGACGTGCCGGTCTACATCATGGAAGCGCCGGAGATGCCTCCCATCGGCAGGGAGGGGGCCGACATATCCGCGGGCGACATGGAGACGGCGGGCATCCAGATCGGCAGGAAGGACGCTCCCCACACCATCCAGTTCGCAGCACAGAATTACATGGGATTTGTGAAGTTCCTGGAGAAGGTGTGCGAAAAGCCCATGGACCAGAAGAAGCTCTCCGAGATAAGCAAGGCCACTGCCAAGATATCCCGCATCCGCCGCGAGATAAACGAGTACAGAAAGTCCATACCTACGCCCATGGGCTCCGCGGACGCTTTTGCCGCCATGTTCCCCGGGATGTACATGCCGGGGACCCAATTGGCAGACGACTTCTACACCAGGCTCCGCGCAGAGGTCAAAGAACGCATGGAAAAGAAGATCGGCATCGTTTCCCAGGAGCGTTTCCGGCTGGTGTGGAGCGGCATACCCTTCTGGTACAACATGGGCCTCATAAACTACTTTGAACAGCAGGGCGGCGTGGTGGTGATAGACACCGCGTATGGATGCGCTGCACAAAGCAGCGGCAATTCTAACCGCGAGCCGCGCTACTGGGGCATGAACGGCATGGTGGCATCAGTGGTCAAGGCGGCGATCGACTACAACTGTGACGGGGCCATACTGTCCTATACCCCCACCTGCAGGGCCCTGTACGTGAACCAGCTCGAGATCCAGAACACGCTCCAGGAAGAGCTGGGAGTACCGTCGCTGCTTCTGGAGAGCGACATGGTGGACGCGTCCAGCTTCAACGAGGCCCAGACCATGTCCCGGATAGACGCTTTCATCGAGGTGGTGGAAGAGAAGGCACGGAGGCGCGAATGGCTTACGTAGACAAGACACCAAAGAAAAACCCCCTGTTTTTCAGCAAGGCCGAATTCAAGGTAATGGGTAGACTGTCCGTGTCCTTGTACCGGCTGCTGCTCGGGTATCGCTCGGTCCCTGCATTGATCGAGAAGTGGGCCCGCCTGACCCCCGACCGGACCGCGGTCTACTTCGAGGACCGCAGGCTGTCCTACCGGGAGCTCGATCGCAAGGCCAATCAAGTGGCGAACCACTTTCTCGAAATCGGTGCAAGGCAGGGTGACGTGGTGGCGGTGTTCATGGAGAACTGTCCCGAGTACCTCGCCCTTATCGCCGGGCTCAACAAGATCGGCCTGGTGGCGTCGTTAATTAACACCCACCTTCGACAGCTACCTTTGTCTCATGCCTTCACCATCTGCGAGCCGCGCTGGGCAGTGATTGGCCGGTCCCTTTACGAGGCGGTGGAAGAGGTCATGGACGACATTCCCCTGGATGAAGACCACGTCCGGATATGGGACGGCGAGCCGCCGGCAGGCATGGAAGAGCGCGGACTGGAAGAGGTCGTGAACAAGGCTTCCGGAGACCCGCCGCCGCCTTCTTCCCGCGCACCGGCGAGCTTTGACGCCCATGTAATCAACATCTACACCTCGGGCACCACCGGCCTTCCCAAGGCCGCCCGCGTGTCCAACCGGCGCATCTTTTTCTCCGGCTATGCACTCGGTCACGCACTTGGGCAGTTCTCCGGCGAAGACGTGATCTACACGCCGTTGCCGCTTTATCACTCTATCGGCATTTTCGTGGGATGGGGCAGCGCACTGGCAGTGGGAGCGGGCTTCGGCATCAGGCGGCGCTTCTCCGCTTCCGAGTTCTGGCGCGAGGCCATCGAGTTCGGGGCCACCGGCGCCACCTTTATCGGGGAGATGCCCCGGTTCCTGCTCGCCCAGCCGGAGAGCCCGGAAGAGAAGGAGCATAATATCCGCCGGGTGATCACGGTGGGGCTTCGCGGCAACATCTGGGAAGAGTTCCAGGAGAGGTTCGGCATCGACAGGATATTCGAGTTCTACGGGGCCACGGAGACGAACGTGGGGATCATGAACATTGAAGGCCGGCCCGGCTACCTGGGCCGTCTGATGCCTCTCCAGGCAGCGGTGGTCAAGTGGGACCCCGAGCAAGAGGCCATCATCCGCAATGACAAGGGCCGTTGCGAATGGGCGGAGGAAGGCGAAGAGGGCATGCTGATCGGGCGTGTCAGCAGGGTATTAAACCTCCTCGGGTTCGACGGGTACGTGGACGAAGAGGCAACACAGACCAAGCTTATTGATGGGGTCTTCAAAAAGCGCGACCGGTTCTTTGTCACCGGAGACGTGGTCAAGCTCCACCCCGACAGGTGGGTGAGCTTTGTAGACCGTTCCGGAGACACCTTCCGCTGGAAAGGCGAAAACGTGGCCACCAAGGAGGTCGAGTGCGTGCTTGACGGCTGCGAGATGGTTTGCGACGTGAACGTTTACGGGGTAAAGGTCCCCGGCGAAGAAGGAGCCGCAGGCATGGCGGCCATAGTCCCGGAAGGCGAGTTTCTATGCGACGACTTCTCCAAGTTCGTGGCCCGCAACCTGCCGTTTTACGCCCGGCCGCTTTTCGTGCGGGTGATGAAAGAGCTCCCCATGACGGTGACCATGAAGCACATCAAGTACGTGCTTAAAAAGGACGGCTTCGACCCCTCCAAGGTGGAGGACCCCGTTTATTTCTGGGACCGGCATGAAGAGAGGTACAAGCTTTTGGACGACGATCTTTACGCCGACATCCTGCACGGCAACCTGAGACTGTAGGTAGTGCCTGCAAAACGGAGATGTTGCTGGCTTTGCGGCGCTGTCTTGGAGTGCGGCAGCAAGCTGTCCGCTTTTTCCGCCGGGAA
>CAYQTK010000074.1:0-17916 GCA_964420375.1 uncultured bacterium | reverse complement strand
ACGAGAAATGTTGTGAGCGCGCTTCCCCTGGAAAGATATGGTTCCTTTTTTTCCAGATGAGGGGCCCTGGTCCTGGTGTACATGCCGATGGATACGGGGACCACTGTGAACATCGCCAAATTCAGGGCGGTTTTCAGGATCGGCACCTGCACGGTGGTCTCGGGCCCGCCAAAAGACCGCAGCGCAAAGTTGATCCACAGCGGCATGGTGAACAGGGTGACCATGGTGGCCAGGCCGGTAAGGGATATTGATAGAGCCGTATTTCCCTTGCCCAGGTGCGCCACTACATTGGAAAGGGTTCCGCCGGGGGAGGAGGCCAGGGCCACGAAGCCCACTGCGGCCATGGTGCCCAGGGAGAAAGCGCTTGCCAGGGCAAGACCCGCCGCGGGCATTAACAACAACTGAATGACAAGGCCCCAAAGCACGGCCTTGGGGAACACCACGATTTGTTTAAAATCCGCAATGCTCAGGGTCAATCCCATCCCGAACATCATGACGAACATCGCGATGGGGACAACAACTTCAGCGAGCAAATCAACCATGGTCTTACGTCTTGGGAGCCTGAATTGTAAGGAGAGGCGCTGTCAATCTTCTTGCCGCCACTCGCCGTTACTCTCGATGTATTTCTTTGCGTTGATCGCCATTGTAGGCAAAGACCTTCCGAGAAGGAAGTTCTTTACGAAGGTCGGGACGCTGAATCCAACGTCGAGTTTATAAGCGCCGAAGGTCAGCAGAGTTTTATCCCCGTCGATTTTTTCGAGCTGGTAGAAGCCCGAATTTTCCTCGAAGTCGTGAGGCCTGCTCTTGTCTATTTCAAACTCGAGGCGATGCTTCTTCTCGATAATTGTATATATGGAGTGGTACTCGATGGACACTCCGTAAATAACGTACTCGTTGTCGATCAGAAGTTTGTTGTCGTCCCTGCTGACTATCTTGCTCCTGGTCTTGTAGGGCGTCCAATGCACCTGTTGGTCGATCTTCTCCATGATCTCGAAGCACTTGTCCATCGGCGCTTTAACAATAATTGAGCACTGCCCGTGTCCCGCGGGGTCGGCGCCTTCTTCCGTGGTCACCGTTGACACGCATACCGGCTCCCCGGCCTGGAGCGTTTTGAGTTGATCCTCGTCGAAGCGGGACAAAGGGCCCTGTTCTTCAGCGTTCAGATGGTCAGACGAAAAAAGCAGCGCCATAAAGGCGATAAAAATAAATGTTCCATGAAGTCTCATAACTCTTTTCTCCCGCATCCAGTACTCCGTTCAAGTCCGGTTTGATTCAATGCGCGCCTGGCCATTCAATCATCTTGTGCTTGCTGGTTAATTGTGTTCGGTCCGGCTGATCACTTCCTCCTGGATTTCTCTGCCCAGGTCGACGAAATAGGTGCTGTAGCCTCCGACCTTCACGATCAGGTCGCGGTAGGAATGGGGGTCTTTCTGCGCCTCGCGCATCTGTTCGGCCGAAACCGCCGTGGGTTGCAGTTGCTGCCCGCCCAACGAGAAATAACTGCGGACCAGCGAAGCCCACTTTTTCCTCGACCGACCGCTCTTACCGATGGCGGTGGGGTGGAACCTGATATTAACCGCCGCGCCCAGAACGTCCTCGAAAGGCACCGCGGCCACTGAACGCAAGGTGGCGGTGGTTCCCGAGCACTCGACGTTACAGGGATTACAGCTTGCCGCGTAAGGGGTTGCCGCATGGCGGCCGTCAGGCGAAGCGATCGACATCCTTCCGATGATGGTGTGGGTGATCATGCTGATTAAGATGACCATAAACGGCCCGCCGCGATGGTTTTCATATTTATAGGTCTCCTCGAAGAGCCTTTTCATCACATCTCGGGCTAGAGCATCGGTTTCCGGGTCGCCATTGCCCCATTTCCCCGCTACCTTGTTTATCTCCCTGAGAATCTCAACATGGCCGTCGAAGTTATCATCGACCGCTTTCAGTAATTGCTTCATCGTAAACTTCTTCTGCTCATAGACCAGCTTCTTGATCACCAGGAGAGAATCGATCAGGTTGGCGACCGAGTTGGTCATGGAAATCGCGGCGAGGTCATACTTCGCTCCTTTCTGGGTCACGTCCTTTTTCGACTCCAGGCAACCCTCCACGAACGCCGAGTAAATCGGGGCCGGAAGATGCTGTTCATGCATCCGGTCACGCAGATTCTGGCCATCGACGATCTGCTTGATGAAGAAACGTCCCTGCTCGATCAGGGCGTCAAAAAACTGGCCGAAATTCTCGAACGAGTCAGGATCGCCGGTCTTTAGGCCCTGGTCTTTTATCTTGCCGAGGAGAACCGCCGCATCACCGTTGCGCATGGTGACGTCGAGCAGACTGGCAAGAGTCAGGGCGCTTCCCGTCATTGCTCCGGTTTTGCCGGGGCAGGTCAACTCCACGCAGCCTACAATGGCGTAATCTAGGGCGTCTTCCTCTGAAAATCCGCGGCGGCGCATGGCGTCCATATTGACGTCGTCGTTATAGA
This sequence comes from uncultured bacterium, assembly GCA_964420375.1. Classification (GTDB taxonomy): domain Bacteria; phylum RBG-13-61-14; class RBG-13-61-14; order RBG-13-61-14; family DATKZS01; genus CAYQTK01. The sequence goes on along the minus strand of CAYQTK010000074.1, from coordinate 15,440 downwards.
TCGAGTAACTCGATGTCCCGCCGTGTAAACATTGCGCGATCAAATCCAGTAGCTCCGGCGGGCTGTCCTTATGAATCCTGACCGAAATATTGCATACCGCCTTACTGTGGTGCGATGCCTCGATAAAAAGATAGGTAAGCTCATTGGTCGCATCGGAGCCGTCAGGCAACAACCCGCCGACGGTTACGGGGGCTGAGCCGAGGAAACGATGATAGAAGTTGCCAAGGATATTGGACTCCAGCCTGATGTTTTGCGACATGAGTTTCAGCAGCAACTCCGAAAGCAGTTCTCTGGCCTCGTCGGGCGTGATCCTGCCGGCTTCGATGTCAGCCTTGTAAAAGGGATAAAGCTGCTGATCGAGTCGGCCGACGCAGTGGAGGTTGATGGGCATGGCCAGCTCGGCCGCGGTTTTAACCGTCCACATGGCCTGGACCGCCTCGCGGAACGTTTCCGGCGCCTGGCGGGGTACTTTGCGACAGATCTTGAGCATCTTTTCCAGTTCTTCAGTGCGACTGCTTTCCGGACCTTCCCCTAGTTCCCGTTCGATCCGGTCGGCGATCCCGTCGGCAAAGGCGATTACGCTCTCGATCGATATCCTCACCGATTCGAGGAAATCTTTCTGCTGCTGGTCGAGACCTTCCTCCTTGATCATCCCTTTTACGTCCGTAAGCTTCGCTTCCAGCCCCCTTTCCAGGACATCGGTGTAGTCGAGGATCAGGTGGCCCTGGATTCCGGCGATAGATGAGCAGGCCGACATCAACAGCATCTGATAAGACGTGTTGCCGGTAGCGGCGGATATGAATTCAGACATATAGGTCGAGAGCAGACCCGAATCCGCAAGTCCCTTTTCCATGTGGTCGACCAGGCTGCGGCCCCGCCAGTAGGGCAACAAGTCGCCGCGCAAGAGTGAAAGCGACTCGGGGTCAATCTGGTAATTGTTGATGGGGCGCTGCTGCATGGTTTTGAACCCCATGTTCAGCGGCATGGCCCCGGTGGCGCGGGTTATCCGCTGATACTTCAGGAACTCGCCGACGACGCCCTTCTTGACCATGTAAGTCAGAGTTTTCCCGGCATTGATCAACCGGTGCTTGACCATGTCCCGCAGGGTGAGTTCGGCCGCGAGCACCCGGTTGTATTCACCACGCTCGATCGGTATGGGACAGCCCAGGAAATACTCGGTCCAGTAACCGGCTATCCAGTCATCCGGGTCCAGGTAGTGAGTCATCTTCTCGAACACGTTCTTATGGGCCATCGCCACCCTGACCGGAAGCGGTGTGTCGGTACCTTCAGTGGCGCGCCAACTCTCGGTGTAGTATCTGGCCCGTTCGATCGAGATGTAGGCCGGGCCTCCCTGGTAGCGGGCCTTCAACCGCGCTATCCGCTCCGACCTTTGCCCTGGGGTCGATGTTTCCGTCCTGGTTGCCATTTTCTTTGCCGGTTCGCCCATGTCCGTAACCCTCCTTTTCTGGTGACGCAATTATTGCCTGAAAGGTAAAATCTGGTTCAATGTCATCCCTGGTTTTGCAATTTCAGTTTTGCCAAGTCGCCGACAATGTTGATGGGTGGATATGGCGGGTTCCCTCCAAAAATTGCATTGTCGATTTTACCGGTGAGTTGATCCAACATTTTTTCTGGAGCATGTTCGACAAAGAGATCCGAGGCCTTGCCGGCGAATTCGAAGATCCAGTCCGCGTTCGGGGGGCGGTGTCTTTCAAAGGCGGAGCCGGGCGCGGGGATCCAACTGAATGTCAGAGGCAGCACCCCGTTCTTGAGTCGGTCTTCCAGTCCTTCCAAGAGCCCCTGCATGGGCTCGAGTCCCACAACTATTCCTGTGGTTGTCCAATCAAAAATTTCAGCCGATGCGTTTTGCGCTTCCAGCCAGAACTCGTGGGGAGCATACTCGGCTTTGCCCGGGCAGATAGCGGCGTAAAAGGCCGGGTCCATGATCTCGACATCAAAGGACGTCCCGTTAATCCCCAGTTCTTTCCACTTGTCCATTTCGGCAAGGTCCTTTGGCGGATAGTTATTAACCACCCTGGCAATCCGGGAGAAAGTATCTTCACCCAGTGCCTCTCGAATCGGGATGAGGAACATTTCGATCCGATTCACTATTTCCGTTCTTCTTTCCGGCGGAAGCTGACCGCCGCCTATGATAAGCACTCCGTGCCAGCCGTTATCGACCGCTATTTTCACCGTCTCAGCCCGGAGCGCCGCGAGTTCCTTTCTTTTTTCAGGAGTGAATTCCGCGGCGATTGGGTCGTATAGGCTGCAATACCTGCATTGCTTTCCTCTGCCCCAGTTATAACAGAAATTATTTATCTGGCAGTTTATGACGTTGGGCGAAAAATAATTTATGGCCGAAAGCGCGGGCTGGCCGTTACTCAGGGGCAGATCGAGCCAGGCCGGGAATTCCATCAGACGTCCGACGCCAAGAACTTCACCCGAATCGGCAACAGTAGCCTTTTCTCCGTCAAGGGTCACAGTAAGGCGCGAGAATTTGTTTGGCCACAGAGCCGCCTGCATGCCGGACTCGTCAAAAACAAAGGGCCTTAGTCCATACTGAGAGTTCTCCTTGAAGGCCCGAAGCAGGTCCATGTCCGTCATATGCACGCCTTCGGAAAGCATCCGGGCTTTCAGGTAGATGTTTTCTTCTGAGATATTTCTTTTTCCCGGCATTTTCAAATTTCCTGCAAAAATTTATTTCAATCTTTAAAATTGGCCTTTTCAAGGAGCTCAACAGCCTCAACAAACAGCGAATCTACGTCTTCATCAGATTCCACCAATAGCATGGTCCGCATCGCGCCGACCAATCCCATCAATATTCTTGCCAGCACTCGGGGGTTTACATCATCCCTGATAAGTTTTTCGTTCATCGCCTTCTGGATGTTCTCAGTAACGGTATTGTGAACGTCGGTGTTGAATTTACGTGTGATGGCCTTGATTTCCGGATCATTAATAATCTTCGCCATCTCCAGTACTTTGTCCGCCTCAGGAGTCTGAGTAATAAAATTACGATATTCATTGAAAAGATTGAGGTAGGCCTGTCTCAAATCGTCGGAGTCTTCAATAATCTTCTTCATCGTGGTCAGCTGAAAGGAGGCGCATTCTTCAACCACCGCCATGAATAAATCCCGCTTGTTTTTAAAATAAAGATATATGGTCGGCACTGTCACGTCAGCCGCGCTTGCGATTTTGGAAATGGTGGCGCCGTAGTAATTTTCCTCTGCGAAAATATGCCGGGCCACCAGCAGGATCTGCTTCTTCCGGTCCTTGCCGTCCATCCTTTTGTAACTTACTTTTTTAACCGCTTTGTTCATTAGATATCACCACATTTACCTTATTCGTGTTGAGGCATTGATTGCTTTGACGGCCAGACTATATGTCAGGCCATTGAGTGTTTCAAGGTGGTCAGGCTTCTCCCGTAACCACGTCCCTGGCAAATGTTCTTCCTGAAGTTGAATCCGGTCCGTAGTAGTCAGCGCCGATCTCATCGCAGAACTCCTGGCGTATGGGCGCTCCGCCGATCATGATTTTGACCTGGTCCCTGAGACCCGCATCGGAAATGGCCTTGACCGTGTCCCCCATCGCCAGCATGGTAGTGGTGAGCAGCGCAGACAGTCCGACGACCTTAGGGCTATGCTCTTTGATCGCTTCCACAAACTTCTCGGGCGGCACATCGGTGCCAAGGTCAATGACGTCGAAGCCAGCGCCCTCCAAAGCCATCACCACGAGGTTCTTGCCGATGTCGTGAAGGTCTCCCTTGACCGTGCCGACCAGGACTTTTCCCATCGGCTCAATGCCGGAAGCGACCAGCTTCGGCTTTAATACCTCAAGGCCCTTTTGCATTGCCCGGGCCGCTACCAGCATCTCGGGCACAAAATATTCGCCCTTCTGGAAAAGGTCGCCCACCTCATCCATCGCGGGAATGAGTCCCTCCTTCATGATCGCTTCTGGAGCCTGGCCATTATCGAGAAGGGTCTTGACTTGTTCGGCCGTTTCCTTTGCTTTCCCGGTCTTAACAAATTCCCTTAACTGGTCCATATTCATCCTCCTTGAAACATCCCTCTCGTTTTCGCTGAAAAAATTAACGGTTCACCAAACTAATATTTGCCGTACTCCAACGCCGTCTGGAAAGTCGCGACAATCTTTTCCGGGGCCACATGTTCCTGGATGTCGTGGTCTGTGGCAAAGATAAATCCTCCGTCCTTCATGAATATTTCCATGTTCCGTTTCACTTCCTCTTTGCACTCTTCGACCGTTCCCCGATATAGCGTCTCCTGCGCGCTGATGCCCCCGCCCCAAAAGGCGATGTCGTTTCCGAACTCGCTTTTCAAGGCCAGGGGATCCATATCACCGGCGGAGAGTTGGACAGGATTGAGAACGTCCGCTCCTGCTTCGATGAAGTCCCTTATCAGTGATTTCACAGCGCCGCAAGCGTGGAGAAAGACCTTGACGTGAGGCGCTTTCTTGTGGATTAAGTCGCAGAGTCTTTTGAAATACGGTTTTACCTGGTCCCTGAACATGGCCGGCGACAGGTGAGAGGTCCTTTGGTTCCCGTAATCATCGGCGAAGATGATGCCGTTGATATATTCACCGCATGCGTCCAGGTACTGGGTCAGCCTGATTTCATTTTGCTCGGTGGTAAACTCCATCCAGCGGTGGACCATTTCCGGCTCCGCGGCCATCATCATAAAATAATTTTCATAGCCGAAAAACTCGAGGTTGCAATGCCAGACCGACAGATTAGCCGGCAGGTTGGCCATGACAAAATAGTCGGTCTGCTCGTGCGCGAGTTTGGCGTAATGCTTGAGAATCTGGAGGTATCCGTCGGCAAATGGCGCGTAGTAAATTCGGTCCTTCCATTTGGGGATTTCCTCTTCCAGCTTCTCCATGGTGTCAACATGCGCGAGCGGACTATAGACCCGGTCGAAGTAAAATCCGTCCTTGGGCATCCTGAACACCGGCCTTTTCCCTATGATCATGTCCCGGCTTCCGTCTGCGTTCTCGACGATGGGCGGTAGGGGTGCGACGAAACAAGTGGAGCCGTCCTTGAGTATGAGTTCCCTGGATTCTCCGAAGTGTCCGCTCGGCAGTCCGTCTTTCCACTCAGTCCACATCTGCGCGGGAAACTCGATAACATCCGAACCCATCATTTTCATGATTTCCATGCCGTCGTCCAGGTCCGTACAGGCCAGCATGGGCACAACCTCACGGCTGTAGGTGGGCGACTCGATGCCCAGATGCTTTTTAAGCCGGATGTGTCCGAGCACCGAAATGCCGGAATTGAAATTGCCACCGAAGTCGATGGGGACCCGGTCGGGCTGTTTGTGATTCAAGGCCGCGTAAACCCTCTGACGGGAGGTCATTTTTTCCGTCATGTTCATACTCCTTTAAGAACAGTTTGAACCTATCCGGACAATCAAATCCGATCACGATGGCGCTTTGTACTTTCTCGGCGCGTCAATCATTGCTTTGACGTTCTCCGGCTTGGCGTTGGGCGGCACTTCGCAGCCCGCGGCCAGGATATAGCCGCCGCCCCGGCCGACTTCCTCGATCAGGCGATGGCAGTATTCATCAATTTGGGCGGGGCTGCCCATCACCAGGTCGTAGGCGTTGACGTCGCCGAACAGGCAATGCATGTCGCCGATCTCTTCTTTGGCACGGAAGATGTCGGTGGGTCCGTCAAACTGAATGATGCATTTTTTCGCGGGAAGCTTGCGGAGGTGCTTCAGGTTCTTGTCCCAGTTGCCGTCGCAATGCAGGACAGGCGTAATACCTTTATCGATCAGAGTTTCACAGATGATCTGGAGCGAAGGCAGAGATATCTCTTCGAAAATCTTGGGCGACACGAAGTCAGTGCTTGACCGGTGAACATAGATCAGCATGCGGGGAACGCCCGAGATCTTGGTTTGCAAAGAATGGGTAAGGGCAAGGGGCCTGGCAAGCCTGAGTGAAGCCGCTTTCACCTTTTCCGGCCGGTCGTAGAGGTCGTAAGTGAAAGGCTGCATGGACCGAGACATGGAGAACTGATCAAAGGGAGTTTCTGACTGGGTCCCCGAAAGTATGGCCACGTCCCGTTTTTTCCACCAGCGGTTGTGGATGCGCCACATCACGAAGTTCTCCACTACCTTGTAAAAAACCTTGAGCTGCTTAACCCGGGTCATGTTTTCGTAGCCGGTCATGAATTTGCTCAGGATATGTGTCGTGTGCTCCGCGAACAAAGTCCATTCGATGCCCTTGAAATCCAGCACCCAGTCGTAGTCCTCGGGCGTCATCATCTCGTACTCGTCGAACTGGCAGATGTTATCGGGTTCGATGTCAAGACCGGGGTACTTGACCTTCATCATGAGGCAGGCCTGATAGGCCTCGGGCGAAGTGGGGCAGATGTTGTAATACACGTCCCATGGCCCCAGCTCGTTATAGCATTTCTGAATGGCCATCTCGTACTTCTTCCAGTCCGACCACAACTCGTGCACCGTGATCCCCGCGTAAAAGGCCGCGAAGTAATAGATCATTGGCGCCACCGGTACCCGGTCGGGCTTCTCGCATTTGATCACCGTTTGCAGACGCTCTTCCGAACTCATTCCCATGCTCATAATTCACCTCAATCAATTTCAAAAATTTTTCTTCGTGCCGACTGATTAGTATTGTTCGGCTGAAACATGCCTTGCAACCCGTTGAATCCTCTTCTACCAGTTATTGCCATTGATCCTTATAGGACAATCTTTAACATTAGTGGACATTAAGGTTACCAAGGATTAATTTATGTGTCAAGTTCTGATTTGAAAACTTTGCTCGCTGTACATTGCTCCACTCTCAAGGCGGGTATGCGGACCAGGGGCCCCGCGCCCCTGAATATTTTTCAGCGCCGAAATATTGCTTGACAACATGGCAAACATCTGCTAGGTTAATCGTTATTAACCTTACTTTTGCATAACAAGGCGATGGGCAAGAAACAGAAATAGAAATAAGGAGGGTAAGATTATGGAAGGGAATGTCCAACGACTGCATAATACCGCTAGGATTCCTGCGGCGTCACAGACGCCCAAGCCCTTGGATGATCGCATCGGGGTCCTGCCTCGCCTGCAAATGCTGCGAGACGATCTGCTTGCGGCGCCTTACGAGTTGTGCACCCAAAAAGCAGAGTTGTTGACCGACTACATGCAACAGGTCTGGCCACGCCTCCCGTTATTGGATCGCTTTGAACGTTTGCACTACCGCTTCTACTCTAAAACCTTTGCCGCTGAGCTCCAAAAAGCCGCGGATAGAGAGGGCCCCGCCGCCCAAGACGCGAAAACTGTCGCGCTGTTGAAGTTTAATAACTGGTTGACACGGCTATATAGCAAGCGTTGGCCCCTGACCCATCGACGCCAGGTCTTGCTCATGGCCGAGGGGATGCGGCACATCCTGGATAACGTGGACCTGCGGATCTATGACCACGAACTCATCGTGGGCAACTGCAGCTCCAGGCGCATCGGCGCCCCTATTCATCCCGACTATGCCGGTATGCTCATGTTGCTCGATCTGGAAAACCCCGCCAGTCCGTGGACCACAACGCCTGCACAGGCCAAGGACCTGAAAGAACGCATCTTCCCCTTCTGGTTCAACCGCTCGGTCCTTGGCCAGGGATCGGCCAGGTTGGGCGATCTGCGGCTGATGCGCGACATGTTGGAGGGCCGCGCCTACACACTGACCCAGCTCGCGGGCACATCGCACTTGACTCCTAATCACGGCCGTGTACTGCGTCTGGGATTCGCGGGTATCGCGGAAGAGATCGAAGAACGCCGTCAATCCCTGCTAAATGATATCGGGAGCGGACAACCCGATCGCGATCGACAAGATCAACTCGCCGTGTTGGACGCCATGGCGATTTCCGCGCAGGCCAGCCGCGACTACGGCCGGCGCTGGCAGCGCCACCTGGCGGCGCTGGCCGCTGACGAACCTGACACGGAGCGGCGAGCCGAGTTGGAGGAGTTGGCGGAGATATTTTCGGTTGTTCCCGAACATCCGGCCCAAACTTTTCACCAGGCGCTGCAGAGCATTGCCCTGGTCCACGCGATGGTGCACCAGGAGAGCTTTCAACATGGGGTATCCTTCGGACGCCTGGACCAGTTGTTGCTGCCCTATTACGAGGCCGATCTGGCCGCGGGTCGGTTGACGCCCACTCGGGCGGTCGAACTGCTGGGATGCTTCCTGGGCAAAGCAGCCGAATTGTTGCCGCTCTTTCCCGAGCTTGCGAGCGATTATCTCAGTGGTATGTCTTCCTCCTCGGGGATCACCTTGGGAGGTGTGAAAGCCGACGGGTCCGACGCCACCAACGAACTGTCGTCGCTGTTCCTGCTGGCCTTTGACCAGATGCGCCTGCGTCAGCCCAACATTCACGTACGTGTGCATCCCGATACAAACCGGGACTTCATGGAGTTGTGTGCTCGCACGGTGGGACGAGGCGGCGGTGGCCCGGCCTTCTTTTCGGACCAGGCCATAGTGCCGGCGCTTGAGCGCGAAGGGGTTAGCCCGGCCCTCGCCAAAGAATACTCGATCAACGGGTGCAACGAATGGGCCATTCCCAACTGTTCGTTTCCATCCCCCGGGGCCGGCGCCGTCAATATGACGCACTGCCTGGAACTGGCGTTGCGAGGCGGGACACTGGACGGCGAGGTTTTGGGCCCGGCCACTCCTCCCTTGCAGCAAATGAGCACAGTGGACGAACTGATGGAGGCATTCCGCTTGCATCTGCGCGCCGTATTGGAACGGGCGGCTGACGGTAACTGGATCATCGAGCGCGTTCACTCCCTGGCGCGGCCCACGCCCTTTTTGTCCATGCTCATCGATGGGTGTCTGGAACGAGCCCGTGATGTGACTTCCGGGGGCGCTGATATCAACACGACCGGCTTGCAGGGCGTGGGGTTGGCCGATATGGTCGATTCTCTGATCGCCGTCGAGACATTGGTGTTTGGAGGCGAGATAGAACCTGAGCGGTTCCTGGCTGCTTTGGACAACGATTTCGCCGGCGAGTCCGAGTTGGCTGAACGGTTGCGTTGGCGGTTGCCCAAGTACGGCGGAGACGATCCGCGCTGCGGCGAACTGGCTGCCGCCGTCGCCCAGATTTACATTGATGAATTGTCCCGGTTGCCTCACCCGCGTGGTGGGCACTATATAGCAGGTCTATGGAGCATGACCACACACCAGGGATTCGGCAGTTGCACAGGGGCTCTTCCGTCGGGGCGCCACGCCTGCCAACCCCTGGCCAACGGGATTTGTCCGCAGATTGGCAACGAGAGTCAGGGGCCGACGGCCGTCATGGGCGCGGCCGCCCGCGTTCCCACACCGGGCAACGGCATGACCCTGAATCTGAAGCTGAGCCCGGCCATGACGGAAGGTTCGAAGGGCGAGTCTGCGGTTGTCGGGCTGATCCAAGGCTATTTTGCCCAGGGCGGAGGCCAGGTGCAGTTCAACGTCATTGATTCAGAGGTTTTACGGAAAGCCAAGGCCAATCCGGCATTGTACCGTGATCTGGTAGTCCGGGTTTCCGGCTTCACCGCCTATTTCTGCGATTTGACGCCGGCCATGCAGGATGAACTGATCGCCCGGACGATGCATAGCTGCTGCTGAGGGATGTGCTCTGGTGCAGGCGCTAGTTTTTGATTTGCAGCGATTTTCCTTGCACGATGGTCCGGGAATTCGTACGACCGTGTTTTTTAAAGGCTGTTCGCTGCGTTGCCGTTGGTGCCAAAACCCCGAGTCTTTGAGGCCCCGGCCTGAACTCAATCTGCTGTCGTCCCGTTGCCTGCCCGATTGCCGGCTCTGCGAATCGGTCTGTCCTCAGGTCGCACTGGCGCCTCATTCTCCAACACCCATCGACTGGGATCGTTGCGACCATTGCGGTCAATGCACGGAGGTGTGCCCCAGTAATGCCCTGCGTATGGTCGGCCGGTACTACTCCCCTGAGGAATTGCTCGAACGTTGCCTGGCTGACCGGACCTACTACGTCTCTTCTGGAGGAGGTGTGACCTTGTCGGGTGGGGAACCCGTCCTGCAGTCCCCGTTCCTGGAAAAATTGCTGCCGCTGCTAAAACAGCAGAACGTGCATGTTCTGTTGCAGACGGCCGGCAACTACCCCCGCCGCATGCTGGAGCCCTTGCTGCCGCTTTTAGACGCAGTGTTCTTTGATCTGAAGGCCGGGGACGAGGCGGGATACCGGCAGTTTACCGGAGGCGGCGCTGACCATGTGTTCGACAATCTGGCCTGGTTGGCTGGACAGGCGGTGGACCTGACCGTCCGGATGCCGGCTGTTCCGGGAATGAATACCGATGCCAAAACGTTAGCCGCCGTGGCAAGGCAGTTGTGGGAGGTTGAATTGAACGAACTCACGCTGCTTCCTTATCATGCCCTCTGGGAATCCAAACTGGCCGGATTGGATACCAAGCAGGTCCCGCTGAATCTGGCTGATAAACCCAACCTGGACCAGATCGTGAGTAATCTGAAAAAGCACGGTATCACGTGTGTTTGTGGTTAAACAACGTCCGCGACCGGGTGCTCTCGGATGCTGAATATGAGGCACTGCTTATGGCGTGCCCGGACTACTTGCGCTTGATAGTTATGACAGCTTATGAAACCGGAATGCGGCGTGGAGAAATTGAAAGTTTGCGATGGGACCAGGTTGACCTGGACGCCGGTTTTGTCAATCTGAAGGGAGAGGACACCAAGACCGGAGAGGGACGCCGGGTGCCCTTGCCGCCACCCTGCTTAATGCTTTCAAGGCCCTGAAACGCGAACAGGCGGACCAGAACACGGCAATTGAGGCCCTTCCCTATGTGTTCAGGCGACCGGGCCGTAAAAGCGGCTTTTACGTCCGGGCGGGAAGCACAAAGCGAAGTTTCGACACGGCCAAGGAAAAGGCCGGTATTGAAGACTTTCGCTTCCACGACTTGCGGCATACCTTTGTCACCCGGATGCTAAACGCGGGTGTTTCCGGCCGGGTGGTGAATGCCATAACCGGCCATAAGACGGATTCCATGATGCGGCGATATGACAGCGGGCCGGGAGAGGACATTTTACGGGATGCAGTGGAGCGGGCGCGATAGCATGGTATCAAAATGGTATCAATCCGGGAACGGCTATGAAATTACGTCTTGTAAGTATCTGTTTTACTGGTACCCTCGGCGGGACTTGAACCCACGACCTACGGATTAGGAATCCGTCGCTCTATCCTGCTGAGCTACGAGGGCATGGACATTGCGGAAGCTTGCCGGATAATAATATAGCCTTGCCTCCGGGTTTTGTCAATTTTCCCGAAAGGATGAACCGGCGGCAGACCTAAAGACCAGGCTTTCAATTCCGATATGTTCGGCCATTGTCGCGATTCCCTATAAGAGTGCGGCAGGAGTCAAGTAAACACTCCCGGTTCACCGTTATGCAACGCAGCTTCCCGGCGGCCATGCCTTTATTGTTTTGTTTGTCTTATTGCGTCTTTTCCCTCGGCAGCTTCCAGATGGTCTCCCTTATCTTTTGCGCCTTTTCACGGGCATAGGCTGCGTCGCGGGGCGCTTTCAGTTTTTCCTTGGCTTGTGCCAGTCCTTCCCAGGCGGCCGCGTACATGATGTCGCGGTTGAGGCATATGGCGAACTCGTCCGCTGCCTGTTCGTAAAGCCCTTTTTCAAGGTACTCCTGTCCGAGCTGGTGATGCCGCTCGATGTTCTCGATCTCCCGTGCCAGCTCGACGGTTACAAACTGTTCCTCTTTCATGGTGATGATGGATGAAGGCATGACGCGGGTGACCTTTTCAGTGGTGCTGCCCATGACGAGTCGTGCCAGGCCGGTCTTGCCGGTGCTTCCCATGACCACCAGGTCTGCGGCAGTGTCGCGGATGGCCGCGAGTATCTGCTCCGGGGGCTCGCCGTCCCCTATCTCCTTTCTCCACTTTAAGTTATGGAAATCGAAGCGTTCTATGAACTTGTCCATGTTCTCCTTTTGAAAGCGGAACCAGTCCTCGTGGGCCTTCAAGTTGGCCGCATCGGAAAGACGCCATACATACCGGAAATGCTGGATAACGTGGACCACGATAAGCTCGGCATAGAACTCTCGTGCCAGGTAGATGGCGTTTTTCAGCGCCCGCGCCGAGGTATCGGAGAAGTCCACCGGGCAGAGTATGCGGGTTATCTGTGGGGGAGAGTTCTTCTTGACCACCCACACCGGCTTTTGGCAGGTACGTATAAGCTTGCCCGCGGTAGTGCCCAGCTTGTGACGGGCGTCCTCCGGCTTGTCGCCGTTTCCGATCATTACCACGTTGGCGGCCTCTTCAGACGCTGCCTTGCAGATCTCCTCTAAGGGGTTCCCTTCAACCAGCTCGGTGCGGACGGAGCTTATGCCGTAGCTTTCCACTTCACTGCGGTACTCCCCAAGAATTCTCTCTGCGGCTTCCTTTAAACGGGCCCGTTCAACCTCGAAGTCGCCCAGTTCCTCTTCAACGTGGAAAAGGACCAACTCCGAGCCAAAGGCCTTGCCAAGCACCGCGGCAGTCTGAACGGTACGGCGCGACGACTCATCAAAGTCTACAGCCACCAGTATCTTCTCCATAAGCCTCATGCTCTTCACCCCTTCACTTTATAACTTCCTTTTATTAAAACATGTTAATCTCTTTTTACCTTGTCAATCGGGCCCTGTTGTGCTCCCCGTTAAAACAGCCCTGCACTTTACGGCCTGGTCAACAAAAGCCGTGATTGCCCGCTACTCCGGCATCCCCTCGAGATGGTCGACATTCTTCCAGGTCTCGTCCATGGGCGGGGTCTCTTGGGGGGTAAGGTTGTCTCCTCCCGAGCCGGGCACGTACACCGGGCTGCCGTGTCCTTTTTGCTTTGCCTGTTCGGCAAGATGGATAATCTCCTGGTAGGTCTTTTTAAGGTCGTAAAATCCGTGCCACCACGCATAGTCCGGTCCCATCATCATGGCTCCCATTCTCGCCCGCCTGCCTTCGTGGTGCCAGAACTCGTAGAACTTCCACTCGATTTTTTCGTCAAACACCGGCCATTTCGTGAGGAGCTCCTTTTTATAGAGCTCGTCCATGACAGCCTTGGCCGGCTTGTAATAGTTCTCGTTGTAGTGCTTGACCGTCTTGTCGTAGCGGGCAAGATAGTTGTTCGTCCATCGCGGAGAGTGACACTCGGTGCATACGGTGACCATTTTTTGCCGGGCCTCCTCCTGGTCATAGTCCTTGTTGGGTATGGTCAGCGGGGCCTGGCTTTCCCACTTGAGCCTCTCACCCACGTCGTGGGTCACGGACAGAGGCCCGACGCCGGACATGTGACAGGCCGCGCAGGTGGGCGCTGTAAAGTCTCCCGCGGGTTCCCAGTTCTCGGGCGCGCTTTCAAAGTTCCACTTATCGTTCTCCGCGAGGTATCTTTTGCCGTGCTTGGACTCGAAGTAGATCTCGTCCTGGGGATGGTCCGGTCCGAGGTGGCACTGTCCGCAGCTCTCCGGCTTTCTTGCTTCGGAGATCGAGAAGTGATGGCTGGTGTGACATATCACGCAGCTTCCGTGGGAGCCGTCGGGGTTTCTCCTCCCGCATCCCTCGTTGGGCCAGTTGTCAACGGTCAGCTTCCCGTCGGAGATATCGGAGCCGTGGCACATCCAGCAGCCGGTGGACCGCTCAAGTTCGTTGGTCATGCCGCGCAGGAAGGGGTCCTTGAGCTCTTCGGTCTGGATTTCATAGGAGCGGGCGTGTTTGCTCTTTGCAAAGTCTTTTTCCTCCCGGGGATGGCAATGGCCGCAGTCCGCAGGGGTGACCACGGGGGTGATCTTTACGTCATCGTACTTGCGGGTACCCGGACAGTCGCGGGCGTCCTTGTCAGTGAGGTTCGCTCCGTGACAGTCGGCGCAGGTGACGTTGGCCCGGGCCATAACGCTCTGCGACCAGTCATGGACCCTGCCGGGCTGCTCCTTGGCGTGGCAGGAGATGCACTCTTGCTCCAGCTCGGAGAGTCCGCGGTCAATCTCCACTTTCTTTACAAAGTCGGGCATGGAGTGCTTGTCCTCTTCATCTGCCGTCACGGAGTAAAGGCTCAAGCCGGCAGCCGCCACCAGGAGAGCTGCTAAAAACGGAGCTCTGGTTTTCATCTTCCTCCTCCTTCTCCTTCTCTTTGTTTGCGGGCAAGGTCAGGGCCGGAGAGCCAGGTTTTGAACCGGCCGTGAAACTCGGTGGTATGACAATGGACGCAGTTCAACTCGTCCATCCGCTGGTACTCGCGGTGGGCCATTATAACCTTCAGAGGAAGCCCCTTGCCGGTAATGTTCTTATGACAGCTCAGGCACGAGGAGTCGTGGATTTTATCGCGCGCGCTCTGCCTGAGCCTGTCCCATTCAACTTTGTGGGGATCGGACTCGCCAAACAGGTGGACTGCTACGTCCTTTAAGCCGTCGCGGGACTTGACCCACACCATGGAGTAAAGCTCGGTCTCGGGGGGGATATGACAGTCGCCGCACTCCGCAACCACCCCCGAGCCGTTGCGGTAATGCGGCGAGCGCATCCAGCCCTGCTCTCCGACCACGCGCATTTCGTGGCAGGACATGCAGAAGCCGGGGGTGGACGAATAATGAAGCGACTCCAAAGCAAGGAGGCCGCCCCCCATGGCGAGAACAGCTCCTGTCGCCAGGAGGGCGAAGCCCCGTGTCTTCAGCAATTTAAGCAATTTAAATACCCTGGAAAGCCAGATACTGGGCCCCCTTCTGTTCAGTCATGCATTTATCGCCGCTTTCAGGTCATTTTCTACGTTATCTACAGGCATAATGTCAAATTTGTCAACCAGGACGTTCAAAACCGGCTCGGTTACGAACGCCGGTAGCGTCGGTCCCAGCCGGATGTTGCGGATGCCCAGGTAGAGCAGGGTCAAAAGGATGGCCACCGCCTTCTGCTCGTACCATGACAGGACGAGCGAAAGGGGCAGGCCGTTCACGTCGGTGCCGAAAGCGTCCGCGAGCGCCTGGGCGATCTTGATCGCGGAATAGGCGTCGTTGCACTGGCCCACGTCGAGCAGGCGGGGAATGCCCTCGATGTCGCCGAAGGACAGCTTGTTGAAGCGGTACTTGCCGCAGCCCAGGGTCAGGATAACGCAGTCGTCGGGCACGGACTCGGCAAACTCGGTGTAATAGCTCCGGCCGCTTTTGGCACCATCACAGCCGCCCACCAGGAAGAAGTGCTTTATCTTGCCAGCTTTAACCAGGTCAACCACTTTGTCAGCAACACCCAGGACCGCGTTCCTGCCGAAGCCCACGGTGATCTCCTCGGCCGGGCCGTCCTCGGAAAAGCCGGGTGCGGACAGGGCGGCCTCGATTACCGGCGTGAAGTCGCGGTCGGAGATATGGGTCACGTCCGGCCAGGCAACCACACCGCTGGTGAAGATGCGGTCCTTATAACTGTCGCGGGGCTTCTGGATGCAGTTGGTGGT
>CAYQTK010000073.1:0-18149 GCA_964420375.1 uncultured bacterium | reverse complement strand
CGACAAGCAAGCTTCCCGGCGGAAAAAGCGGACAGCTTGCTGCCGCAGTCCAAAAACAGCGCCGCAAAAGTAAATTAAACCTCCGTTTCGCAACAAGGACTATTTAACATCCATCTCCACATGGGCCACTCCCTGGTTTATGTCGATGCGGGAGGGAAACTCGCTTCTCTGGATAAGGTGAAAGACCCGACGGTTGCCTGCGTCTATGTCGGCGATGAACTTCTTGACCCCGTGCTCCCGCGCCACGTCGTAAAGAAACCGGAGCATACCGCTTCCCACTCCCACGTTTTGGCAGTCGTCCCGGACAACAATGGCTATCTCCGCTCCTTTGCCGGACTCATTTGTTACAAAGTTGAGAAGACCTACCACCTTTTCGCCGTCCGCAGCCACCAGTGATATGATACCCGGAGGCTTATGTATCATAAGCCGATCCAGATAGCGAAGGGGAACACCCAACCCCGGCGATAAAAACCGGGTATAGAGAGTATCCGAAGAACAGGAACGGAACATCTCCTCCAATGCCTGCCGGTCTTCGCTCCGGACGGGGCGGACAGTTATTTTCCTTCCGTCCTTGCTCTCGAACTCGTGGGTGCGGATTGCCGTATCTCCCGGGCCGGAAGCCAACTTACCGTTCCTTTCTCTGCACATTAACAACTGATCTACACCTCAGTCGTGATATCAGGATATAAGCACGCCTGTAAAGGGTCAAGCAAGGCCGTACTTCCTGCAGGGAGCACGCGTGCCGATCTTGAATCCTTTTTTGTAACATGATAGGCTGTCCTAGCCGAAGAGGAGGTAGATGAGCACGGTTTCGCCAGGCGGCGGTCTCGGGGGACGGTTGGGGCGTATTTTGATGTCCGGCCGGGAAGCTTTTCGAGACGTTCGGGAACAGGTTCTTCACGAACGGCTGGTAGGGGTGACGGCCATCCTGGGCGGGCTGATGCTGGTGTTTGCCGCAGCGGTATGGATCATGGAAAGGCGGACGCCGGGCAGCACCATGGATTCATTTGGAAAGGCCCTCTACTGGGCCTTCATTTCCGGAACCACCACCGGTTATGGTGACATCATCCCGGAAGCCGTTCCCGCGTGCTTTCTTACCGCAACCGTCATACTTCTCAGCATGTTCTTGACGGCATTTACCGGGAGACCGGTCGCTCCGTGGCGGACCGTTTTATCAAGGCCCAGTTTGAAGGCATGGAGGGTGATTACTTCTCGAAGGGCCACTCCATGAGCGTCCGCATCAACCCGCCTGACGATCACAAGGTGGCCCGGAATGACCGGACGCTGTTGATAGTGGGCGAAGAGAGTGTTACGGAGCAGTGATGTCCGGCAGCCGAGTCGAGTGCTTAAAGGGGGACTCCGCGTTTTCCGGAGTAGGTGATTCGGGCCTGGAGCGTCTTTCGGTGATATTCAATGTTGTTGAAAGACCTGCAGGAGAAGTGATAATAAGGGAAGGAGAAGACGGCGACTGCGTCTATATTATAGAAGAAGGCCGGGTAGAGGTGTCCATGTCCATTAGCATGGCACCCTCATTGAATGAGGGGCGGAGCGAGCCCATCGACAAGGTCCTGCTCAGGCTGGACCCGGGCTGCATGTCCGGGAAGATGGCGTTCATATTCGACAATGACGTACGCTCGGCCACCATTGCCGCGCTTGCCGATGTTCGGCTCCCTTCAGTCAGCAGCGCGGATTTCGGCCGGTTTGCAGGGGAGGACGTGGAAAGCGCTTACATAATAATGTCCAACATCGCCGGGATCATTGCCGAGAGACTTCGCAAATCCAACCAGGACGTGAAGAAGCTGACCACTGTGCTTTCCGTGGCCCTGCGTAAGCCTGTAAGAAGAAGTTGACCAGAAAAGCCGGAGTATGACCCGATGTCAAACAAAATCCTGATCGCGGACGATAATAAGCTTCTCCTCGCAATGTCGAAGGACGCCCTGGAACAAGCCGGGTTCCAGGTCAGCACCGTGGATACCAGCATCCAGGTGTATAAAAAGGTCCTTGAAGAAAAGCCCGACATGGTGCTGCTGGATATCATGATGCCGGGGATTGACGGTATCGAAATCTGCCGGAACCTCAAAAAGAGCCCGGTTACCAACCATACGATCATAATCATTCATTCCGGAAAAACCGACATGGCCCTGATGGACCTGTGTTTCGAGGCCGGCGCAGAAGCGTTTATCATTAAGGGAGATGACATCGAGGCCATGGTCAAAAAAGTCAAGGAGGTGGCCAGCGAGAAGGTGGAAGGTTCTTAATAAAAGCCTGCGGGGAATAACTGTGCCTGGCCAAAGATCATGTGTCGGCGAGATAAATCTCGAGGAGAAACATTGCCTTGGAATGCTCTTTTTGCGGAAAAGAAGTAAAGCCCACCATCCATCGTAGGGAAGGCAGGCCTCCTTACGAGGTCGGCTACTATATACTGCTCACCGGAAACCTCCATCAGAGGATCATCAAAAACCCCCGCGACGACTCCGAGAACTACGAGTTCTATCAGCTTACCGATCCGCAGTGGATCATAACCTGCACTCAATGTTTCCAAAAACAAGACGTCCAAAACAAGCTCGACGAGTACTTTACATATCTTCCCGAAGAACCGGAACAGGAAGCGGAAAAGGAAACCGAAACAGGATAAGTCCGTGCCCTGCGATAACCGAGCCTCATACATGACCCTGCCGCAAAAAGACCTGAACCCGGCCGACCTCTTTTGCGAATGGGTGCCCCCCAATAAGCCTCTGCTGGAGAGGCTTCTCAGATTCTACGCCCCTTGCGTGGAAGGACATGTGAGCTTTATAGTCAACGGCGCCTCCGGAGTCAACCGGACCTTCTCATGGGACAAGCAGGAGCTTCACGTATCCCACGGATTCAGGTTCGAGGCAACGGTTACCTTTATGCTTGAAACGGACATGCTCGCTGAAGCACTGCGCACGGTGGAGGAAGTGAGCGGCGGATATATTGCCGTTTCTGAAGAAGACCGGCCCTCCCGTTTGGCCGGCGGGGTACGAGAGAAATGGGAGAAGTTGGAGGAGGTGGGGGGAGTCCTGCAAGTGGAGATTACAGACCCCGGTAGGCCGCTGATTTTCGCTGTCAAGTTAGGCGCGAACACGAAGTTCGAGCCGGATACGACCATACGCATGGAGCGTGCCGGCCTGCACGATCTCGCGAAAGGGCTAACTTCAGCTCGAGAGCTGGCGGAGAGCGGAAGGGTTAAGCTGGAAGGAGACACGTCAGTATTTCTGCGGGTCGCGCTTATTTTCCTCGGAGATTATTAAGGCCGGTTGCGCCCTGATCGGTAATGACGGATAGGATTTGCGAACGACGTAAGTCGCGACTAAAGTCGCTCTCACCATTATTTGCTTTTCATTTCCTTGATTTTCTCGGTTAACAGGGGCAGGAACTCGTTTATGTCTTTTACAACTCCGAGGTGGGCGGTGTTGAATATAGGCGCTTTGGGGTCTTTGTTTACGGCGACGATAAGCTCGGATTCTTTCATGGCGGTGGTGTGCTGAACAGCGCCGGAAATGCCCAGTGCCAGGTAGAGCTTGGGCCTTACTGTCTGGCCGGTTTGTCCCACCTGGTGTTCGAGGGGAAGCCAGCCATAGTCCACCACTGGCCGGGAGGCCCCCACTGCGGCCCGGTCAAAACAGGACGCCAGCTCTCTGACGGCATGCAGGTGCTGGGGACCGCCTATGCCCCGGCCCGCGGCAACTATGACCTCGGCGCGGCCCAGGTCCGGCCCGCCCTTGCCTCGGCGGACATATCCCAGGTTGAGGACGCCCGGTTTTTCAAGCTCCGGCCTGACCGTCTTTACGGTGCCGGACTCCTGGGCTTCAACCGTGGGGGTTGTCCCCGGCATCACAGTGATGACGCGGGAGCTGTCAAGGGAGGACTTCACCAGCAGCTCGAGCTTGCCGCCGCATATCCTTCGCCGGAGGGCATGAGGGTCGTCCTTTTCGAAGCCGATGATCGCAGTGGAGCAGGATGCTCCCGATCGTACTGCCAGTCGGGGTGCGAAGTCCCAGCCAATCGAGGTGTGGGCAATGACCACTTTGCAAGGGCCTCTTTCTCTTATAAGTCGGGAAAGGGCTTCTACCCAGGCGTCGGAGTTGTAGGGCTCCAGATAGTCGTGTTCAAGAGAGATGACGGAAAGGCCGGTTTGGGCGGCGAACTCCTGGGATGGTCTTGCGCCGGGGGCCTGCAGAACAACCCCTGAAACCCGGGCGCCCAAAGCCTCCGCCCAGGTCTTTGCAAAGGCCGCGGCCTCGCCGGAGACCGGGTCAAGCACATCCTCTCGGTGCATTGCCACCACGAGGATCTCATCAGTCATTTATTATTCTCCAACTCCGACAAAACGTGTTTGGCGCTTACCGGTACGGCGCGTTACTCCTATAGGCTCTCTCGCGCCGGTTTCGGATCAGGTCGATATTTCCCGGCTTTGCTCGTCGGGCACGAACAGGGCCATTATGCCGAACACGAAAAGTGCGAGGTCCACGATAATCATGAGAACCACCGACCACTGGGCCTGGGTTTTGACAAGAGCTGTAATCATGTATGCCACTGCCAGTGCCTTTTCCGCGGTTGCCAGGGAAAGCAGGGGATTTTTGCACTGGTTGTAGATCAGGGCCAACAGGTAGCATGCCCCCATGGGTATTAGAACCAGCCCCAGCATCCGTGCAAAAAAGGTGTTTAAGAGTCCGGGCTTTATGATGAGGGACGCTATGAAATCGGGCCACAAAGTGAGCAACATCCCGAACCCGCTGGTGATGATAAATGCCGCCAGGCAAAGCCGGGTGAAGTTGTTCTTTACAAAATCCATGTCAGTCCTCCTTTTCCTGGTTAAGGATCATTTGGTGTTCGTTCCAGTACCCGCATTTTTCCAGGTTATCAGTATGTATGGTGAAAGCGGGAAGGTCAAGGTACATTCTTTGACATTGTTCACTGTCATAGGCGGGCCATTGCGGGAGCGAGGGATGGTTGGGGTTCCCGGTGGCCGCCAGCCTGGTCCAGAAGCCGGCCATGACATCGATCAGCGGACGCGCGTTCTCTCGTTGGTGAGAAGCGTAAACCAGGTTATAGGGCATCCGGTCCAGGGTGTCGAGTATGAAAGGGACCTCGAACCCGTGGGCGGCGCCCAGCATGTGGGGGTATAAGTGTTCATCATAATAAAAAGAGTAGTAATAAACACCTTTCTGCTTCGCCGACAATGCATCGACGGTCTCCAGCCCCGGACAGCCGTAAACCAGGTCTCCGAAAGCGTCAAGCGCCTGGTCCGCCGGCCGCCGGTAGTGGCTCAGGGTATAGAAATGGCCCAGGCCGTAAAGGCCGTCCTTACCGAGTACGTCTTTTAAAAAGCTCCTCATGGTGAACTCGAACACGAGCCGCAGGCCGGGGTACTCGAACGTCAAAAAGTTGGCCTCGTTGCGGTTGCTGCCCACTATAACAGGCACCCGGTTGTAATTGCCCTGTTTAATCAGCGTAAGGGGCGTGTCGCGGACCACGTACCCGTCTTTCACGGGCATGAAAGGGAACTCGTACCAGTCGCGGAGTTCCTCCGGTTCGGGGGAAACATCGAGGATGGCTTGTGCGGATTTTTCGCGGAGACAGGCGGAGATTTCTGAGCCGGTGCATCCCAGCTTGGCGGCAAGGGCCGTGCCCTGCTCGAAAGCCTCGTTTTTCGAGCGGACGGCCCTGCATCCGCCGCTTTGCATAATGGCCCGGTGAAAAAGGCCGTGCCCCACCTGGGAGGTCAACAAATTGCATACGCTCCATCCGCCGGCGCCGCTACCGGCGACGGTCACCCGCCAGGAGTCTCCGCCAAAAGCGTGGATGTTGTTTTTAACCCATTGCAGCGCTCTTACCTGGTCGAGAAGACCGTAATTGCCCGCGCTTTCATTACCATCTTCCTCTGCCAGATCGGGATGGGCGAGAAAGCCGAAAGGTCCGAGTCGATAGTTTATGGTAACCACGACCAGGTCCTGCCGGGCGGCAAGGCGGTCGCCCTGCCAGGCGGGACGCGCTCCGGATCCGGAAACATACCTCCCGCCGTGGATGAAGACCAGCACCGGAAAGCGGCCCTGTCGGGCGGGGCGCCAGATGTTAAGGTACAAGCAATCTTCGCTCGGCTCGGTATTCGGTTTTCCGCCGGCAATCCAACTGAAGTCGTCCGGCTGCACGCACTCCGGCCCGAACTCCAGAGCATGCAGGGTCTTCTCTCTTTTCTGCGGCGGCAAGGGAGGACGGAAACGCAGCTTTCCAACCGGCGGGGCGGCATAAGGTATGCCCTTGTACACGCATGCCCGGCCTTCATGTGCGGAAGCTCCGGAAACCGGGCCTTGCAAGGTTTGCACGGGCTCTTTGCAGATAGCCGCGTTGTCCGCGCAGACACCTTTTACGTTCGTCACAAAAAGGACCGCCAGGATAATGCACATCCACAAGATATGAAACAGTTGTGTTTTCATGAAAGGCCCGCTCGTAAAAAAGCTTGAGAAGTCATTATATCTTTTCATTGCCTCCATGCAATAAAAGGACATTATCGGGATGGAGATACGAAGACTCGACGGGGGGATTGTTTTAGATATCTGAGAGGCAAGGCGACCGCGTTTTCTACCTTGACACCCGGCCATGACTGTGTAATATTGATGACTAGTGTCTTGTCAAGCTTACACTGACGCATAGTGTGCGAGCGACTGATACCGCGACTGAAAATCGCTCGCACGAAGAAGATCAGTCCTGTAAGCGACGGAAAACGCTTGACAGAGCACTAGCGGAAGGAGTTGGGACTGCATGGAGAACAATCTCATCATCGGCGCGAAGATAACGGATAAAGTTCAGGAAGGACTTGATAATTGTCTTCCCGCCTACCAGTTTTACTTCAAAAATAATGACCCCGAGTATCTCCAGGTACTGCGTGTTGAGGGGGAAAGGGTCATCGGAAAGAAGGTTTCTCCGGGCATCCCTGTCTCCGACATCTCCGATTATGCGGAGAATGTAAGAAGTATCTTGAAAAAGGTCTGTCCGGATTATCCCTGGACGGAAAGGGACGTTAAGGTTTTCGCCCAGACTCTGATCGGATAAAGGGAAGAGAAATGAAAAAGATTTTCATCTCCCAGGAGGTCCTGGACCGGCTCTTTTCGGAAGAGAAAGCTGAGTTCAAGGGCGATCAGCTTATCATCTACGGCCGGGAAAACCAGGTATATAACTTGATCCCCGCGTACAAGTTCACCGGGGTCGCGGACGATTCGCCGGACAAAAAGGGCCTGGTGGGAAAAATCTACGTCAAGTCCGAGCTTGAAAAGATCAGCGCAGACATATACATGGACTCCGCTATTATTGATGACATCCCTTATAACGTGCAGTCGGGTTACGTGGGAGCTCCCATGCAGGAGAAAGCTGGCGAAAAACCCGGCCAGGCGGCTGCCGCATCCGAGTCGGAGTCCAAGGAAGTGGATGAGCAAGAGCTTCTGAGCGATTATCTTCTGAAGATTCTCTAATGTATGAGGATCAATTTTCCCTGCTGGAAGCCCTGAAAGCGATAAACGCATCTTTGGTTATCCACCCACACTAAAATACGTAGAACTATATATAATATAGCCTTGCAGATTTAAAATATCCGTCCGGGTTGGTTAAGAGCAGGAGTCCAGCCTTATCATGTCCAGCATACAGACTGAAGAGAAAAAGCTCCTGCAGAACGTGGCGCGTGGGGCCCCCGGCGTTCGCCGTTTCTTTGAACGAGGAGTTTGTTATAAATGACCGCGAAAAAGAAGGCTGTAAAAGGAAAGATCATTATCGAAGCCGAGATGTGCAAATCCTGCGGCTACTGCATTGAGCACTGCCCTAAAAACGCCATCGAGCTTGCTGAGTACTACAACACCAAGGGTTACCATCCTGCTGTACCGTCAGGCGAAAACTGCAACGGCTGCGGCATCTGCGCAGTGGTCTGTCCGGAAGGTATAATCGAGGTGTGGCGTGAGTAAGAAGAAGTTGGAAAAGGTTTTAATGCGGGGCAACCACGCCCTTGCCGAAGCGGCGATCAGGGCGGGCTGTCGCTTTTACGCGGGATATCCCATCACCCCCCAGAACGAGGTCCCCGAGTACATGTCCGAGTACCTTCCCAAGGCGGGAGGAGTTTTCATCCAGGGCGAGAGCGAGATAGCATCCATCAGCATGGTGCAGGGCGCGGCAACCACCGGCGCTCGTGCCATGACCACCTCGTCCAGCCCCGGCATCAGCTTAAAGCAGGAAGGCATCAGCTTTCTCGCCGGACACGAGCTTCCCGCGGTCATAGTGAACATGTGCCGGGGGGGCCCCGGTCTCGGCAACATAGCGGGCTCGCAGTGCGATTACTTCCAGTCCACCCGCGGGGGCGGACACGGCGACTACCGCACCCCGGTGCTGGCGCCGGCGTCCGTGCAGGAGCTTGTTGATTTGGTCTACCAGGCATTTGATCTCGCTGATAACTACCGGACGCCAGTGCTTGTACTTGCCGACGGCATGCTCGGCAACACCATGGAGCCGGTGGTATTGCCCGAACCGATCGCTCTCAAAAAGTTGCCCCAAAAAGAATGGACCATGCAGGGAGCAAAGGGCCGTCCCGGCAGGCGCAGCATCTCGCTCATCCTGGACACCAAGGTCATGGAAGAACACAACTGGAAGCTGCAACGCAAGTACAAGGAGATCGAAAGCAAAGAGACCAGGTGGGAGGAGTACCTTTTGGACGATGCAAAGATGGCGGTGGTGGCCTTCGGCACCGCGGCACGCATAGCCAAAGGGGCCATCAACCGGGTAAGGAAGGAAGGAATGCAGGTGGGCCTCCTTCGGCCGATCACCCTCTGGCCTTTCCCTGCCGAGCCCATTAAAAACCTGGTGGATGCCGGCATAGGAGAGTTCCAGGTGTTCGAGCTTAACGCCGGACAGATGATAGAAGACGTTAAAAGAGTGGTGGAAGGCAGGGTGGAATGCTCGCTTTATGCCCGGCCCGGCGGAGTGATACCTACTCCCCTGGACCTGTCCAAGGCCATAACCACCCGCTATTACCGGAAGTTCTGCGTTTGATGGAGAAGAACATGAAGCTGCGTTATAAAAGACCCAAATACTTAAAGAACGTTTCCATGCATTATTGCCCCGGCTGCGGGCATTCCATCGTGCACCGGCTTTTATGCGAGGTGTTCGAGGAGCTGGAGATAGGTGAGAAGGCCCTGGGAGTGGCTCCGGCGGGCTGCGCTGTGCTGGCTTATAACTACCTGGACGTTGACATCGCGGAAGCAGCCCACGGCCGTGCCGCGGCAGTGGCCACCGGCATGAAGAGAACGCTTTCCGACAACGTGGTATTCGCCTACCAGGGAGACGGAGACCTGGCAGCCATCGGCACATCGGAGACCATACATGCAGCCTCCCGCGGAGAGAACATAACCGTGATCTTTATAAATAACGCCATCTACGGAATGACCGGTGGACAGATGGCCCCCACCACCATTCCGGGGATGACCGCCACTACCGCGCCTCTGGGAAGGGCCATCGGCAGGGAAGGGCACCCCCTGGACATATCCCACCTGGCCGCGGAGATACCGGGTTCTGCATACGTGGTCCGAGCAATGGTCACCGGGCCCAAAACCATCACCCGGGCCAAGCAGTCATTAAAGGAGGCTTTCCAGTGCCAGATGAACCGGGAGGGATTCTCTCTGGTCGAGTTTCTCTCTCCCTGTCCCACCAACTGGAAGATGACGCCCCTACAGGCCTGCAACTGGGTGGAGACGGAAATGGTCGAGCATTTCTCTCCGGGCGTACTTGCCGACCGGCGAACCGGGAAGAGCGGAAAAGGGGGAACGAAGTAGCAGATGATTATTAAGACCTTTTTTGCGGGTTTCGGGGGACAGGGAGTCCTTTCCATGGGCTACACTCTGACCTATGCCGGAATGCTCGACGACAAGTACGTGACCTATTTCCCCTCTTACGGCGCCGAGGTCAGGGGAGGGACGGCCAACTGCACCGTGGCAGTAGGTGACGAGGAGATAGCATCGCCGATAGCGTCCCAGCCCGAGTTCCTGGTGGCAATGAACCTTCCTTCCATGCTCAAGTTCGAGAACGTGGTCTCACCAGGAGGGCTGCTGTTTCTGAACTCGAGCCTGGTCGAAGAAGAACGGCCCGCACGCGCCGACCTCGAGGTGGTCGAGGTCCCTGCAAACGATCTGGCAAATGAAGTGGCCAACGAGAGGGCGGCCAACATGGTCATCATGGGAGTCCTGGCAGGGAAGACGAACATTGTAAACCCGCAGGCGTTTATAGACGCCATCGGCATCATCTTCGAGAAAAAGAAGAAGGTCCTGGACCTGAACCAAAAGGCCTTCGAGAGAGGCCTCGATTTTATAAAGAACGAGGGAGGAAAATGATACTCGAGCAGTTGACGATAAGCCTCAGTAACGAGGCCGGAGAGCTGTCCAAGATAAGTGATATCCTGGGCGACGAAGGCATAAACATAAAGGCCATCACCGCCGCGGTGCAGGGCGGCAGCGCCTGTATTCACCTGGTTGCGGATGACTCGACTAAAGCCTTGGAGATTTTGACCGCCCGGGGGTACAAGCTAGAAAAACGCCAGGTAGTGGCGGTGGAAACTCCCGACCATCCCGGCGGACTCAACGCCGTGCTCAAGCCGCTGAAAGCACATAACATAAACGTGGAGTTCCTCTACCCCGCCATAGGAAAGCTCAGAAAGGACGCCGTACTGATAATTGGGGCCTACCCTCTGGAAGACGCCGTAAAAGCGCTCCGCGAGCATTACATTACCATACTTGAAAAAGAGCTGTTCGCACTTTAGAATCATAGAGAATCAAGCGAAAAGAACTCCGCAATTTTATAAACAAAGGTAAAAATTCAATGGCCCCCAAAAGGCAAAAGAAGACACTGATAATTTTGATGATCGGAGGCTCCTTGCTTTTCATCCTGTTTACAGGGGTCTTGGCCGCGGGTTTGAAAGTCGCTCCCATCGACCCGGATAAAGTCAGTTCGTCCTCGGAGGAACAGTCGTCCTCGGAGGAACAGTCGGACGAAGAGAAAGGAATAAAATATTTCCTGGATCTTGAAGCCAAGCGGTCTGTTTTTTCCTCAAAAGCGAGGAAGTTTATCTTTACCGCGGAAGGTTTTCTCCTGTTTGTGTTTATTTTATTGGGACTGACGTTGCGCAGGGGAAATGAGGGGGCGATCAAGTTGATCATCGGCATAAACGTGCTGATATTGCTAAGCGGCTTGAAAGCATTCCTGGGGATGGCCAGCGCAAACATGAATATAGTAAAGGGAGCACTGGCATTTAAGCAGTTGATGTTCTTTTCACACCCGATTAATTACCTGAATGTGGCAGATATCTTTACAGGAGTGGGACTGTTTATGACGGTCTGGGCACTGGCAATGCTTTATTTTGCCATTGCAGTGTACCTTCAAAACTCCGTTGCCAAAAATCCCCAAGCTTCCAACCACGGGGTGAAAACGGTCTGATATAGCCGCTCCTCGTTCCGTGGTCCGGCCGGGTTTCAGCCTTCCGCGATTCTGTCCACTGACCTTACGACAAAGAAAAAGAATGAAGCGGGACTTCTCCTAAGGTTTGACCACTTTTCCTTCGATAATAACCGCGGTAGCCCGGCCTTTCACCTCGCGGCCGTGGAAAGGGGTGTTCTTGCCCTTGGAATGAAGCTTGTCCCTGTCAATCCGCCACTCCTGCTCCGGGTCTATTACGGTGATGTCAGCGACAGAACCTTCTGCAAGGGAGCCGCCCTTCACGCCCAGGATACGAGCGGGGTTGACGCTTATCATCTCCACCCATCTCGAAGGAGTGATCTCTCCCCTGCTCACGAGTTCGAGGGTGACGGGCAAGAGGGTCTCCAGCCCCACAACTCCGTTTGCTGCCTGGTCGAACTCGACCTCCTTCTCCACCCGGCTGTGGGGGGCATGGTCACTTGCGATGGCGTCAATGGTCCCGTCAGCCAGCGCAGAGATAAGCGCCTCTTGGTCGGCCGCGGTCCGTAGCGGCGGGTTCATCTTGAAGTGGGGGTCATATCCTCTTACTGCGTCGTGGGTCAGTGCCAGGTAGTGAGGACAGGTCTCCGCGGTCACCTGTACCCCCCTGGACTTGGCTTCTCGAATCAATTGAAGCGAGCCCGCGGTGGATACGTGCTGGATGTGGAGCCGCGAGCCGGTAAGCTCGGCAAGGATAATGTCGCGGGCGACCATTGCCGACTCCGCTGCGTGGGGTATGCCGGTCAAGCCGAGCTCGGTGGATACAAAGCCTTCGTGCATACTGCCGCCTTCAGAGAGCTCGAGCACTTCCGCGTGGTCCAAAACAGGCACTCCCAGCGCCAGGCAGTACTCGAGCGCGCGCCTCATCAGGAGCGGGTTCTGCACCGGCCGGCCGTCGTCGCTTACAGCCACGCACCCGTGATCTACAAGATCGCCGAGCTCGGCCAGGGCTTCTCCCTGCAAGCCCTCGGACAGCGCTCCTACCGGGTATACCCGCGTCTTTTTCGCTGACTTGGCCTGCTCCAGGATGTAGTCGGTGGTGGAAGCATTGTCGTTTACGCTCTTGGTATTGGCCATGCAAGCCACCGCGGTTATGCCGCCCCCCACTGCCGCGGACACGCCGGTGGCAATGGTCTCCTTGTACTCTTCCCCGGGCTCGCGCAAGTGGACGTGCATGTCAATAAGACCGGGAACCACCCATCCTCCCCAGGCGTCAAGCTCCTTGGCGTCGCCCGTCTTCTGGCCGGGAGGAAGCAGGGAGACAACCTTTCCCTTTTCCACCAACACATCCTTTTCTTCGTCCAGTCCCTGGGAAGGGTCTATCACCCGTCCGCCTTTAATCAGAAGCTTCATGTGTTCCTCCGCAAAGCAGGTAAAGCAGGGCCATTCTTATGGCGACACCGTTTTCCACCTGGTCCAGGATAATGGAACGCGGACCGTCAGCAACCTCCGGAGCCAGCTCTACTCCCCGGTTCACCGGACCGGGGTGCATGATTACCGCGTTCGGCAAAGTGGTCTTCAGCCGGTCCATGTTCATGCCGTAGCGCATGGAATACTCCCGCAGAGAAGGGAACCGGGTGGCGCTTCCCCTCTCCAACTGGACCCGGAGCATCATGATGACATCAGCATCTTTTATGACCTCGTCCAGGTTGAAAGAAACCTTTGCACCCATGTTTTCGATTCCCGGCGGGATCAGAGTCGGCGGTCCGCACACCCATACCTCGGAGCCCATGGTTGTAAACCCCTGGATGTTGGAGCGGGCAACCCTCGAGTTGGCGATGTCTCCCACGATGACCACCTTGAGATTGTCCAGCCGACCGGTCTTCTCCTGGACCGAAAACATGTCCAAAAGCGCCTGGGTGGGATGGGAATGGCTGCCGTCGCCTGCGTTTATTATGGGGGTCGGCACCATTCTGGAGATCATGTGGGGAGCTCCTGACGAGCTGTGCCTGATGACCAGGATGTCCGGTCCCATGGCCTGGATGTTTCTTACGGTGTCCAGGATGCTTTCGCCTTTGGAGAGGCTGGAGCCGGAGGACGAGAAGTTGACCACGTCTGCGGACAGCCTCTTTCCCGCCAGCTCGAAGCTGGTCTTGGTCCGGGTGGATGACTCGAAAAACATGTTTACCTGGGTGCGGCCCCTCAAGGTGGGGACCTTCTTGATGGGCCTTTTGCTGATCCCTTTCAAGGACTCCGCCGTGTCCAGGATGGTGGTTATGTCCTCATCATCAAGGCCGTCCATGTCAAGCAAGCTTTTTATCTTGAGAGCCATCTTCCCCTTCCCCTTCCATGCACTGAGCTTTCTTGCAGAGCTTTGTGATATGTGATCATTCAAATATCTCCGGTCGCATTCCATTTCGTGCGAGCGACTTCTGTCGCGATTTGCATCGCTTGCAGACTATGTGTTCGCGCTGTTTTACGACAAGCAATAACTGATCTGCCTCGCCCCGGCATTTATGTCTTGTCGCCTTGCTTTAAGGTCACTTTGTCTTCGTTTTTATCGTCCGTCACCCGGACCTCGACCAGGTCGCCGCGGGAAGTGGGTATGTTGCGGCCCACGAAGTCCGGCCGGATGGGAAGCTCGCGGTGGCCCCGGTCTACGAGTACGGCAAGCTGGATGCAGCGCGGCCTGCCGAAGTCCATGATCGCGTCCATGGCAGCACGGATGGTCCTGCCGGTGAAGATTACGTCGTCAACCAGCACTACGATCATCCCCTCGGTGTGGAAGTTGATCTCGGTCTTATGGACCCGCGGATGGGTCTTGGCGTGGAAAATATCGTCCCGGTACATGGTGATGTCCATGTAGCCGCATGGGACCTCGACTTTGTCGATCTCCTCCAAAAGCGCGGACAGGCGTCGGGCTATGCCTTCGCCGCCGGTGCGGATGCCTACAAGCACAACGTCCGAGCTGCCCTTGTTCCGCTCCACTATCTCGTGGGCAATGCGCCGCAAAGCGCGCTCCACACTCTCCGTGTCCAGAATGACCTGTTCAATGGCCAGCATTTACAAGACTCCTTGTACGTTGATTACGGGATTCGGGATCAAAAAAAGCCCTCTCCTTATAGAAGAAGAGGGCGCTAAGTCACGACGGTTCTATGTTTTCTCATTTCCTTCCTTCTCTACCTCGCCGGATAAAGTTAAAGGAAGCTGGGGCAATTAAAGCCCGGGCTTTCTTTTCTGCAGAGATAAGGCTATCATTTTGTATAGATCCTGTCAACAGGTTTTTTAAAAAAAGGAGGGCGGAAGATGGGTGATTTCAAGCTCTCGGCAAAGGTTATGTTCTATGTTTTTGTGGGTATTGCTTTCTATCTTATTTACTGGCAGAAGGCGTCCGCTCACCAGGGCATCCTGGAGGATGAGGATACCGGTGGGTTTGATAGTGCTATAGAGCTTGTAAAACCAACGGTTTCCTGTGCTGTTTATGCGAGCCTGGACCGTTCGGGCGACGTTGACTTCATAAAGTTTACTTTAGATAGTGCCCGTTGCGGAACATAGGTTTAATTTACTTTTGCGGCGCTGTTTTTGGAGTACGGCAGCTTGCTGTCCGCTTTTTCCGCCGGGAAGCTTGCTTGTCGGAAATGCGCTCCACAAGAGGCCCACAGTTTACGAGGCGCCTTTTGGTAAGTTCCGGCAAGCCGGAACTTATGAAAGCGAAAGCAAGCTTTCCTGTCTGCAGTGTCCGGCACAGGCAGGCGCACTCCAGAAACGGATTCTCGCAACGGGAACTATTTAAATTACCCTTATTTCCCCACTCCTTGGCAGGAGGAGCGCTTTAAAAATCAAGCATGGCCGTGAATAAGAAGTTGGGATAATTCCTTTGGGCGTGCAGTTGAGTGAGGCGGCTGTTGGATTCTTTTTTTGTCTTTGGCCGGTCTTGTCCGGCTTCAACGGAGGTCATATTTCATGAAGAGGTTTTATTCATCCTTCCTGGTCCTGGCAATGAGCTTTTCTTTTTCTGCAGGAGCGCAGGAGCTGTCTTCGCCTGCGGGTTCCCGGCCTTGTTTTCCAGAAGACTGCCCGGCTTCCGGCGAGTCCCGGGCAGGCAAAATTCGATGCTCGGGCGTGGCGCTGAAAGGTCCTGACGCCCTGGGCAGACAGGGCGATTACTTTCTTCAAAACAACCGCGCGGCGTTTGTAATCGAGGGGCTTGACCAGATCAACACCTACTATTATTACGGCGGCATCCTGATTGACGCGGTGGCCATGCAAGGCTGCAAGCAGGCGAGCCCCGACAAGTTCGAAGAGCAGGGGCTTTTCATAGGCGAGCGCAACAAGGATGACTGGCGTGCAAGCGGAGTAAGGGCGTTTCGGGGGGAACGGATCGAGATCAGGAACGACGGCTCGGACGGCGAAGCCGCGGTGATCAGGGTTCACGGGACCGACGACATCTTCTGGATCGTCGAGCTCGAGCTTTTCCGGATGTTCTACCAGAGCTTGAACATCCCCAAGCATTACACCAGGCCGATGGGAGTCGAGCTATACGTTGATTACATCCTTCCGCCGGACTCGTCCGTACTCCGGATCGAGTTCTACATAAAGAACAAGAGGGACACGCGCAGGCACGTCTTCACGGCGGCCGGCGCCTTTTTCGGCGATTCCACCATTAAGCGGTATTACCATGACGGTCTTTTGTATCTCGGTCCCTTCACCGTCCACCAGCGGGTGCCCTTCCTGGTCAGCGGCAGCAGGGACGGCTCGTGGGCCTTCGGCATGGACGACGTCTCCCTGGGGACTGCCCATCAGTCCGGCTATGAAGTGGTGTTCGACACCCGTCAGCTTCTGAAAAGGATCGAGCTCGCGCCCGCAGGCAACCCCGGCGACACCGCCCGCCAGGTCCACTACATGGCGGTGGGCGAGAGCGACTTTAACAGCGCGCTGGTTAATTTGCACCAGGAAAACCCGGAGCCCTTGCCCGGCTGGGACCTCATGCTCGAGCCCCTTTCCGGAAAGGCCGTGGACTCGAAGACGGGCAAGCCGGTGCAAGGCGCACGAGTTGAAGTCCGGGTCAGAAACCGACTCGGAAAGTGGACCTTCTTAGACGGCTTCATGACTGACCAGGACGGACGGTTTGCCGGCCGTGTCCCTGATCTGGGACGCAAGTATCAACTTACAGCCACAAAAGAAGGCAGAACCGACTCGGCTCCGGTTTACTTCCGGCTAAAGGACCGGGACCACGTCGAGCTGGAGTTTTCCCCGCCCGCCCGCTTGAGCTACGACATAACAGGCCGGCAGGGGAGGGGATTGCCCGTAAAGATCGGACTCTACTCGGAGGGCGAGCTGGTAAAAACCGTCCATACCGGCGCCGGCCCGGGCAGGACGCCTTTGAAGCCCGGCTCTTACGTGGCGAAAATAACGAGGGGTTACGAGTACGTTCCCGTAAGCCGCGAGATATGCGTTCGACCGGGAGAGAGCGCCCGGCTCTCGGCAGAGCTTTTGCCTGCAGTGGACACCTCCGGGTTCCTGTCCGCTGACATGCACGTGCACGCCGGCCCGAGCGGCGACAATTACATCTCCATCCCCGAGCGCATCCTGACGGTTGCCGCAGAAGGGTTGGAAGTGGTGGTGGCCACCGACCACGAAGCCGTCATCCCCTGGCAGCCCGGCGTGGAGCAGACAGACCTCGAGGACTGGGTGGCAACGGTGCTGGGAGAAGAGGTTACAGCCACCATCCCCGAGCACATCAACATGTTCCCGGTCGAGCCCCGCTTTGACATAGACGCCCGGGGAGGACCGCTGAGGTGGTACGGCATGGACATAGCCGAGGTATATCAGGCCATCCGTCAGAGGGGAGCGGGCATTGTCCAGCTAAACCATCCGCTAAAATACTTCGAAATGATTGAGTACAACCTGGAGACCGGAAGGGCGGAGTTCGAGCACCCCGAGTATATAGGACTCAAACCCGGCGACTCGCTCTGGAGCTGGGACCTGGATTCCTTCGAGTTCCAGAACGGCTGTGATCCCGTGTTCGGAAAAGCCATGCCCGGAAGAAAGGCCGGGACTTTTGAGTACTGGATGAGCTTTCTAAACCTGGGACATCGGGTCACCGCGGTGGCGAACTCCGACGCCCACGACTATTCCCTGCCCGGCCAT
Organism: uncultured bacterium; assembly: GCA_964420375.1. Classification (GTDB taxonomy): domain Bacteria; phylum RBG-13-61-14; class RBG-13-61-14; order RBG-13-61-14; family DATKZS01; genus CAYQTK01. Next base: position 557 of record CAYQTK010000073.1, on the reverse strand, counting down.
CCCCGGACCTACTTCAGTTGCCCGGCCCGGAACGCCGCCGACTTCAAAAAAGAGATGCTGACCCGGGCCATAAAAGAGGGCAGAGCTTTGACCAGCACCGGAGCGTTCGCCGAGATCAAAATAAACCGGAAAGCGGGAATGGGAGATACCGTGATGACCTCTGACAATACCGTGGACCTGTGGCTCCGAATCCAGGCGATCCCCCAAATAGATGTCTCGCATTTCAAGGTCTTTGTAAACTGCGACCAGGTAATGAACGTGCCGGTCGAGGACACGGAAGAGGTGATAAAGTATGAAGGAGAGCTCAAAGTACCTGTAAGCCGCGACTCTCATGTCGTGGTCATGGGGTTTGGAAAGAACAAGCTGCCGGCCGGCTTCGAACAGTTCGACCCCTTCGGAGTACCCCGTTTCGCGACCAACCCCGTTTACATAGACCACGGAGGAGACGGATATACACCACCCGGCTGGGACGGATGCAGCTACACCTTGCCGTGATTGCCGGAAGGTGTTGGCGAAACACACGCAGCTTATAAATTTTAATGTGATCCGCTACTAGC
>CAYQTK010000072.1:0-18177 GCA_964420375.1 uncultured bacterium | reverse complement strand
TCGTTTTTAAACTGGGCACAGAACTAAATCCGCCAAGTCAGGAGTTCTGAAATTAAACCTCCGTTTCGCAACGGACACTATATAAAAATATACCGATGCCGGGGAATGTTCTTGTTACCTTTCGGGGGGGGGCTTGTTTCTAAAGTGCCATGAACTGCCAATGCGGGTTCAAATCCCGTCTTTCACCCCATGTCTCCTTTTGCGTACTGGAGGAGGCTGATAGCCACTGCTCCGGTGGTTTCGGCGCGGAGGATCCGGGGCCCGAGTCCCCAGATTTGAAATCCCGCTTCCATTGCCTGGCGGACCTCGGCCTGCTCGAAGCCTCCTTCCGGACCTGTCAGAAGTATCACCGAGTCTTCCCTGTCCTCGTCGGAGTCAAGTATCTGGCGGAGTTGTCCCGATCCTCCCCTTTCCCAGAGGATGATCCTTTTGCCCTGGTGCTTTTTTTCCAGGAAGTCTTTGAACTCTATCACCGGGTCCACCTGGGGAACCTTTACCCTCCCGCTTTGGGATGCAGCCTGCTCGACGATCTTGTCCCACCTTTTGGCTCTTTCCACCTGGTTGTCTTTCCTGAGCTTGACCACGGTCCGGGAGGTAAACAGGGGCACGAACTTGTTGCAGCCTAGCTCGGTGCACAAGGTCAACGCCCGCTCGAAGGAGTTTCCCTTGATAAGCGCCTGTGCCAGGGTGATCTTCAAATTGGACTCGACCCGCGGTGTTATCGCCCGGGATATCTTTCCTTTGGCGTGGGAGGGCTTGCACTCGACGAGCTCGCACTCGTACTCCTGGCCGCTGTTATCAAACACGATTATGTTTGTTCCCTGCCCGAGCCGGAGCACGTCGCGGATGTAGTGGGTCCGCTCCTGGTCGAAATGCACCTTTGGCTCCGAGGTTTCCAGAAACCTTATGCTGGAAGGCGGCACAAATAATCGGTGCTTCAGCTTCTTTTTGCGCCGGGTTTTACTGTTAACGTCACCCATCCTTGTTCCTCTTCTCGTCCGGTTACTTCCATGTCATGTTCGTTTGACGCTCTTGTCACCATGTCCGCCCTGTCTTCGAGAATGCCGGAGAGCACTGCGCTGCCGCGTTCAGCGAGATGGCCGGCGATAAAAGGCATCAGCTTTACCAACGCCTCGGCGTAGAGGTTGGCCACAATGAGATCAAAGCACTCGCCAAGTTCTTCGCGGGCATCGGAGATTCCCTGTTGAAGTTCGACCTTGTCCGCTACCGCGTTTTGCTCGACGTTCCCGCGGGCCACCTTCAGGGCGTGGCCGTCCACGTCGAGAGCCAGTACCCGGCCGGCTCCTGACAGGGCTGCGGCAATTGCCAGTAGTCCGCTGCCGGTTCCCAGGTCGAGGACTGTCCGTGCTCTTTTTCTGACCTCCTTCACCATGAACTTAAGGGATGCCCGCGTGGTGGGATGTCTTCCCGTGCCGAACGCCATGCCGGGGTCGAACCTTATAACCGGCTCCGACGCCGGGTGGGGAGGGACGTCCTTGAATGTCGGCACTATCCAGAGACCGGGCTCGATCCGGATTGGTTCGAGCTTTTCTTTCCACTTCTCCACCCAGTCCTGATCGCGGATTTCGGTTACCTCGAGAGGTCCCCACCATCCGGGGAAGTCCTCGCTGAGGGCCGTGGCGCGGACGCGCAGTTCCTCGACCAGGTCCGGCACGGCAAGGTCGAGGGGAATGAATCCGGTGACCATCTCGGAGGCGGCATCCTGGGGGGACTCGGAAAAGACCGCTCCCCTTGCGCCGCGCTCGTTCAGTATCTCGGCGAACACCTCGAGGCCGGCCAACGGCCCTTGCAGGCGGACCTCGATCCAGCCCGCTTTCCGGGTTTCTTCTCTTTTTGCTTCAGACATACTTGCAGGACAGGCCCTTGTTGATAAAGTATATCTCTATGCTTTTGATGGTATTGGCTGCGTCTCCTACTGCGGTGGCGATCTGGCGGGCGGGCTTGTCGCGAACGTCTCCCGCGGCGAAAACCGCCGGCACCGATGTTGCTCCGTCCTCCGCCGCCTTGATATAGCCGTCCTCTGTAAGAGCCACCGCGCCGTTTAGAAACTCGGTTGCAGGAAGCACGCCCACGTAGATAAATACCCCGGCAACATCCAGCGACCAGGTCTCGCCGCTCTCGGTGTTTTTTAACAAAAGCGACTTTACGTCCTGCTCGCCCCCGATTTCCTCTACCACCGTGTTCCACAGCACCTTGATGTTGGACTTGCCAATAGCGCATTGGGACAGATAGTCCTGAGCGCGGAACTGGTCTCGCCGATGGATGATGTAGACCTCCTCGGCAAGGTTCGCCAGCATGGCCGCCTCCTGGACCGCGCTGTCTCCGCCGCCCACCACGGCCATGCGCTCGCCCTTGAAAAAGTGGCCGTCACAGGTGGCGCAGTAGCTTACGCCGCGGCCCCATAGCCGCCTCTCGCCGGGCACACCGAGCTGGTTGGGCCGCGAGCCGGTGGCGATAACAAGCGCGTCGCACGTAAGGTCCTCGTTCATGGACAGCGACACCTTTTTGGTATCTCCGGAAAGGTCTACCGAAGTGACCTCGTCCTGGACTATGTCCGCGCCCAGGCGCTTCGCCTGGTCGCGCATCCGGTCGGCAAGCTCGGGACCGGTGATCCCCTCGGGAAAACCGGGATAGTTCTCGATCCTGTCGGTGATGAAAATCTGTCCGCCGGGAGCCGCCTTCTCAATGACCCTGGCGTCTATGCCGCTTCTGACGGCGTATATCGCCGCGGCAAGACCCGCAGGTCCTCCCCCGATAATAACTACAGGTACGTGAGCCATTAATCCAGTCCTTTCTATAAGGCTTAAACCGCCAAAGACGAACCTCGACTTTGTCCTTTTGAACCTACGGCTTTGTCAAACCTTCTTTATGGAATTAAGAAAAAGTCGTGCGAGCGGCTGATACCGCGATTTTCGCAGTTTTTCTTGTCCTCCTTTTCCGTTTGACAAAGCACTACTCTTTGCCCGCTATCACGGTCTTGATCCCCTGTTTTTTCAACACCGAAGCAGCCTCTTCCATCTCCCGCTCCGAAGGCGGCGACAAATCGCTCAGCTTATACTCCCTGCCCAGTTGCCTGTACTTGGGTTCGGCCATCCTATGGTAGGGCAACAGCTCGACCTTTTCCAGCATTTCGAAGTCTTTCATGAAGCCGGCCATGCTCTCCAGGTTCTCCTTGTCATCCGTATGCCCCGGCACCACCGGCACCCGGAAGATCAGGGGTGTGCCGGATGCATCTATCCGGCGCATGTTGTCGAGAAGCGGCTGAAGCTCGACTCCCACGATCTCTTTGTGCCTTTTCTCGTCCATTATTTTGAGGTCGATAAGAGCGAGGTCGGCGTTCTCGATCACCGCGTCCAGCTTGTCTCCGCCCACCACCGCGCTGGTGTCCAATGCCGCATGTATTTTTTCGCCTTTCAGTTTTTTAAAGAACCCGGCCATAAACTCCGGCCATACCATGGGCTCGCCTCCGGATACGGTGACCCCCCCGCCGGAGGTCTCGTAATAAACCCGGTCGCGAAGGACCCGCGCTTCAAGCTCTTCTACGGTGTACCACTCTCCCATCCTTTGCCGCGCCGCTGCCGGGCAGACTTCCACGCACTTGAAGCAAAGTTCGCATTTTTCGTTTCCCGGCCCGCCGGGCACGGGTGCTCCGTGTTCGCAGACCTTTTCGCACTCGCCGCAGCCTATGCACTTGTCTTCGTAAAAAATCAGCTCCGGCCTGTTCATAAGTCCCTCGGGGTTGTGACACCACGGACAGCGCAAGGGACAGCCTTTGAAGAACACCGTGGTCCGGATGCCGGGCCCGTCTTCAGTAGAGAACCCCTGGATGTTGGATACCAGCGCCCGGAGCTTTTCTTGCGTTTTCACCGCCGCTCCTTTCATCCTCATGGAGCCGACATGCTCATGTCCTTTTGAGCACGTGGAGGGCAAAGGTGCGCAAAAAGTCCGGCCGGTTTTTAAGCTGCCTGCCGTAATAGGAGAAGAACTCTTTGGGGTTTCGAAACGGCAGCTTCATGAGGTTCTTGAAGTATGCCCAGCGTTGGAGCCGGGTGAGCTCTGCAGAATCGAACTCCTCGGTGTCGAGGTCGCACTGGAAGTAATTATTTGCTTCCTCGTAATGATAGTCGTCGGGTATGTAGCCTTTTTCGCGGCAGACCTCCCACAGCTCTGATCCCGGCAGCGGGTTGAAAATAAAAGGTATGAAGTAGTCCAGTTTTATTTCCATGGCGAAATTTAACGTGTTCCTTATCTGCTGCATGTTCTCGCCGGGGAAGCCGATAATAAAGTAGCCCACAGTTGCGATGCCGTGTTTCCGTGCCAGGCGGGCAGCCTCCTTGGCCTTTTCCAGCTTGAGCGGTTTTTTCACGATGTTGTCCAGGACCCACTGGTCTCCGGACTCGACTGCCAGGGTCATCTCGTAACAGCCGCTTTTTTTCATGAGCTTTATAAGTTCTTCGTCCAGAGTCCATATGGCCACGCCGTTGGGAGTATTCCAGGGGATATTTACTCCGTGCTCGATCATTCCCTGGAAAATGGCCTGGGCGCGCTTTTTGGGCAGGGTCAGGTTATCGTCCTGGAACTTGAACTCCTCGATGCCGTAGTCGTTTACCAGCATCTCCATTTCGGCGAGCACGTTTTCCGGCGACCGGGTGCGGTAGCGGTTTCCCCAGTGGACGGTTGAGGAGCAGAAGGCGCAGTGACAGGGACATCCTCGGCTGGTGATTAGCGGAGTATTGCGCAGCTTCTTATAGTGGATGGCCATGGGCACCTTGGCCTCATAGTACTTCTCCATGGGCAACAGGTCCCGGGCGGGCAGGGGCAGGTCATCCAGGTTCTCGATGTAGTTCACCCGGGGATGGTGTTCGACCCGGTCGCCGTTACTATATGCAAGTCCGTCAATGTCTTCCAGCCCTCCGCCGCGGTTGTGGGCCTCGATCAGGCTCCGGAAGGTCAGTTCGCCTTCCCCCAGCACGATGTAGTCCAGGTCCGTGGTTTGCAGGGTCCGCTCGTACATAAAAGAAGGATGGGTCCCGCCGGCCACCGTTACAATCTCGGGGTCCACTTCCTTTTTGACCCGGCCGGCAAGCTCTTTTATGGATGCGAACTGGTTGCTGAAAACGCAGGAGAATCCCACCATCTCGGGCTTATACTCCCGGATGCGGTCTATGACCGCGTCGTAACTCATTCCCACCAGCTCGATGTTCTCGTTGACCGGCGCTCGCCGTCGGGGGTCTTCAACTAAAGCGTCCAGAAGCTTTACGTCGGTCATGTCCCTGACAAAGGCCCCCAGGTAGGCTATCCCCAATGGAGGACAGATGTTGGTGTCCACGTGCTTGATGTCGAACACCGGCGGGAAGATAAGCATGGTACGTTGGATTGGTCTTAAGGTCTTGGCAGTCATTTCATTACCCGGCGATTTCATTTCATAAAGCAGGAGATTCGGGCGGCGGGGATGGACCCTCTTTAAAACCCGGTACGAACCTTTTCTTACTCATTATCAGTCTAGCGCACATGTGGATTAAGTTCCAAAAAACCTGTAATTATAAGTGGGCCTGTTTTTTGTTGCGGTTTCGAGGTACAACGGCATCAGCTTTTCAACAGGGTGTCCACCGTGCTTTTGAGCCTTTCTTCTATGACGCGGGAGAGCTCTTCCCGCATGGGCTCGTGCATGGCCACCAACTCCTTGAACACCGAGCGAGGAAGCCGGAAGAGCAGGCACTTCTGCGAAGTCACCACGTCCGCGGTATTCAGCTTGCCCTGGAGCATGGATATCTCGCCGCAGTAGTCGCCCGGGCCGAGGGTGGCCAGCTTTACCGGTCCCTTGTCCTCGTGTTGTGTGGTGACCTCGGCCTCGCCCGCGAATATCACGTATAGGTGGGTTCCCTCCTCTCCCTCCTGGATGAGGAACTCGCCCGCGTCCTTTTTTTCTATCTCGAACTTGTCCATCAAGACCTCTTGCTCGGTCTCCTCCAGGCTCGCGAAAAGGCTCATGGTCTTGAAAAGCTGGTCCAGCGCCCGCCGCTTGAAAAAGTCCTGCATCACCGTCCGGATGTTGGGGTACTCCATCATCAGCTCTTCCAGGTCTTCCCGGTTTATCCGTAAGAGCACCGTCTCCTCTGCGGTCTCGCAGCTCGCCGTCCGCACCGAGTCCAGGAAAAAGGCCATCTCCCCGAAAAAGGACCCGTCCTGAAGATGGGCCAGGGTGATCTTTTTGCCGGTCTTGGGATGAGTGCGGAAAACCCGGACGTCGCCGTGGGAGACGATAAAGAAAGAGTCCCCCTTGGTGCCTTCCTCGATCACCGGGAACTTCTTGGGTATGGTGCCCACCTGGAAACGGGACACCACCTGTTTGAACTCCTCCTGGCCCAGCTTGCCGAAAAGCGGGGTCTCCGGAAAGCTCCAGCTTCCCGACGCGCTCTTTTGCGAGTCGGCTTTCTTCTCCCGGGCCTGTTCGACCTCCTCTGCCAGGCTCGCCTCAGTGTCCTTGGCCTCTTCCCGGGAAAGGCCCGGCTCGCTGTCGGGCGGAGAAGCAAGACGCGCCGCCGGCGACTTAGGCACTCCGCGGGCCTCGTTGAGCTCTTCGAGCTTTTCGTCCACCCCGCTCCGATCAGGGTCCACCTGCTGAAGAAGCTTGTACACGGATATGGCCTGGATCAGAAAGCCGTCATTAGCATAGGACTCGCCCACCTCTTCGAGTATCTTGGCTGCCTCGTCGGTTTTTTTCAGCTTGACCAGGATGTCGGCCAGCTTCATGCGGAGCCGGAGGTCTTTCGGCTGTGCCCCGACAAGCTGCTCGTACTTCTCCCTGGCTTTCTCCCAGTTGCCCTTCTTCATGGCCCGGGCGGCCTGGTCCCTTACTTTTATAAACTCGTCTTTTTTCATGCTCTCGCTCTATAAGCAAACCTTAGTTCGTGCCCGTTGCGAAACGGGGGTTTAATTTACTTTTGCGGCGCTGTTTTGGAGTGCGGCAGCAAGCTGTCCGCTTTTTCCGCCGGGAAGCTTGCTTGTCGGAAATGCGCTCCACAAGAAACTCACAGTTTACGAGCCGCCTTTTTGTAAGTTCCGGCAAGCCGGAGCTTATGAAAGCGAAAGCAAGCTTTCGCAAAAAACGGAGTTTCGCAACAGGCACCAGTTAATGTTTGCTTTTTATCTCCACCTGCCGGTCGAACTCCGGGACCCTGCGCTTGTACTCCTTGAGCTCTTTTGCCACCACCCCGGACAAGAGTATGAGTGCGATCAGGTTGGGGATGGCCATACCTCCATTCATTATATCACACAGATTCCATACCAGGTCTATCTTTATGGTCGCGCCCACCACCAGGAACACGCAGAAGATGAATCGGTAGGGCTTGATGGCTTTCAAACCGAACAGGTAGCTCATGCACCTGTCCCCGTAGTAGGACCATGACAGGGACGTCGAGTAAGCGAACAGGATAACTCCAAAGGTGACCAATAGCCTTCCCAGCCGGGCCTCGTCAGCCAGGTAGTGCAGGTCGCCGAGACCGACGCGGAAGGCATAGGCTGTCAGGTCCGCGCCTCCGATCTTGCCGTGTACGCTCCATGCCCCGGTCAGAATTATGACCAGGCCGGTCAGAGTGCAGATCATGATGGTGTCTATAAAAGGCTCCAAGAGGGCCACGTACCCCTCCCGCACGGGATACGGCGTGCGCGCGGTGGCATGCGCAATGGGAGCGCTTCCCTGGCCCGACTCGTTGGAAAACAATCCCCTCCGGATGCCTATCTGCAGGGTATACAGGAACACCGAGCCGGTAAACCCGCCGGTGGCCGCAGTGCCGGTAAAAGCGTCATGAAAGATGAGCGCAAAAGCCTTGGGCACTTCAGAATAGTTCAAAAATATGATGGAAAGGGCGGCCAGCACGTAGAACACGGCCATGAAAGGAACCAGGCGGCTGGTGACCTCGCCGATGCGCCGGATGCCGCCGATGATGACTATCCCCACCATGACCGCCATGAAAAGACCCGCGCCGAAATGGTAATGATAGGGATACCTGGCTATGCCGGCACCCAAGCTCTCGAAAAAGCTCATCGAAGCGGGATCGAAATTTTTGCCGAGTTCGAAAACGATGCCCGCTCCCATGGTATCCGACGGATAGGGAGAGGGGAACAATGCCAGGAAAGCGCGGGTGAACTCCCCTGCCTGGGCCATGCAGCCGGCTCCGAAAGAGCCGAGTCCGGCCAGCACGGCGAAAGCCACGGCAAGCCATTTCCAGTTTGTCTTGACCGCCTCCCCGCTGCTCTCTCCGGATTTCGGCTGTCCCTTTTTGCCCAGTCCTCTTTCAATAAAGTACATGGGCCCGCCGGACACGGTTCCGTCGGGGTTTATCTGCCGGTACTTGACCGCCAGGGTGCACGAGGTGAACTTGGTGGCCATGCCCACCAGCGCGGTGATCCACATCCAGAACAATGCGCCGGGCCCGCCCCAGCGGATGGCTATGGCCACGCCCGCTATGTTGCCCACTCCCACGGTTGCAGCCAGCGCGGTTGACAAAGCCTGGAAGTGGGACAGGTCGCCCTGGTCGTCCTTTTTGGCATACCTGCCGCTTATAAGCCGGAAGCCGTGGCGCAGGCCCCGGAACTGGATGCCGCCCATCCGAATGGTAAGGAAGACACCCGTACCCAAAAGAAGAAACATCAGGACGTACTGCCATAAAAAGTTACCTATAGCATCTACAATAGTGTTTATCTCGTTCATCATGGAAGGCGGCTAACCTCGATATTTTCTCTATTTTTAAAATCAGATTTTGATATCACGCAGAGGAGCTTGAACCCGCGAAGATATTATCACAGGCGGATATCTCGTTCAATAACTCCCGGATGGCGGGGAAGAGCTCGGCGGGATGGTCCACTTTTAGCCGGTAGAAGAGCCGGTTTTCAGGTGTCACCCGGTACTTGTCGGGCTGTTGGGTTGCAAGGTCTATCACCCTCTGGGAGTCCGCCTTGTGGTTTTCCCCGAGCCGGACGGAAATCTCCGTGCCGGTATAGGCTAGCTCGAGCGCTTGGAGCCGCTTGAGCCCTCCCTTGATGCGGGCGATCTCGAGCAGGTTGTTTGCGGCTTCGGGAGGCTTGCCGTATCTGTCCTCGAGCTCCTCCTGGAGGGCGTCAACCTCGTGCTCGCTCCGCGCCCGGGAAAGACGCTTGTACCAGGAGAGACGCTGGTTCTGGTCGGGCACGTACTCTTCGGAGAGGAAGGCGGGCACGGGCAGGTTTATCTCCGGCTCGACCTCGCTTTCCACCGGCTCTCCCTTGATGCGGTTGACCTCGTCCTCCAAGAGCTTTAAGTAAAGCTCCATGCCCACCCTGGAGATATGTCCGGTCTGCTCGGAGCCGAGCAGGTTGCCCGCTCCGCGGATTTCCAGGTCGCGGGCAGCGATGCGGAAGCCGCTTCCCAGCTCGCTGAACTCGCGGAGCACGCGGAGCCTTTTTGTCGCGTCCCTGGTAAGAGTGCCTTTTGCAGGGACCAAAAGGTAGCAGTAGCCGCGCACGTTGGTCCTGCCGATCCTGCCGCGCAACTGGTATAGCTGGGCCAGGCCGAACTGGTCCGCGCGGTCCACCAGCATGGTGTTGACTCGGGGGATATCCAGGCCGGACTGGATAATGGCCGAGCAGACCAGAACGTCGTATCGGCCCTGGATGAACTCGGACATGATCCGCTCGAGGGTGTTGGCCTTCATCTGTCCGTGGGCCATGGCTGTCCTTGCCTGGGGGACAAGATTTTGCACCCGGGCCAGTGCCGGCTCAATGGTCTGCACCCGGTTATGTACGAAAAAGGCTTGTCCGCCCCTGCGGAGCTCCCGGTCGAGGGCCTCCTTGATCACCCGGTCATCGTCGCGCAGAAGCTCGGTGTGGACTGCCAGCCGGTCCGGCGGCGGAGTGTTGATCACCGACATGTCCCGCAACCCGGACAGGGACATGTGCAGCGTCCGGGGAATGGGGGTCGCCGTAAGGATCAGGGTGTCCACGGTGGCCTTGAGCTCGCGGAGCCGCTCCTTGTGACGCACGCCGAAGCGGTGTTCCTCGTCAATGATAAGAAGCCCGAGCTCGCAAAAGGTCACGTCCTTGCTCAACAGCCGGTGGGTCCCGATCACGATGTCCGCTTTTCCTGAAGCTATGTCCTCCAGCACCGAGGTCTGCTCCTTCTTGGAAAGGAACCGTGACAAAGAGCGGACCTCGAGGGGGAACTTGTCGAGCCGCCTGGTGAAGGTCTCGTAATGCTGCTGGGCGAGGATGGTGGTGGGGACCAGTAATGCCACCTGCCTGCCCGACATGGCCGCAAGAAAGGCTGCACGCAGGGCGACCTCGGTCTTGCCGTAACCCACGTCACCGCAGACCAGCCGATCCATGGGCTTGTCCGAAACCATGTCGTCGAGGACCTCTTCTATGGCCTGAAGCTGGTCAGGGGTCTCCTCGTATGCGAACCCTTCTTCGAACTCCCGGAACTCGCTGTCCGGCGGAGGGAAGGCTGTGCCGCCGTGGACCTGCCTGGAGGCGTAGATGCGGAGAAGGTACCGGGCGAACTCCCGTACCGAGCGCTTGACCCTGGTCTTGAGCTTCTCCCACGATGTGCCGCCCAAGGTGTCCAAAGAAGGCGGCGTGTCGGTTGGGCCCCGGTACTTGCCGATCTGGTTGATGCGGTGGACGGGAACGTAAAGCATGGCGCCGCCCGAGTACTCGAGGCGGGCGCAGTCCATGCGGATGCGGGGCCTCTCCTTCTCGCGGACGAAGTCCCACTCGCCGGGCCACTGCACGGAAAGCGACTGCATGCCCCGGTAGAGCGCGACCCCGTGCTCCTCGTGCACCACGTACTCGCCTTCGGAGAGGTCGGACAGGTCGCTTATGTAGGCCTCCAAGGGGCGGGGCTTGCGGGAAGCCCGGATCTTCTCGCCGAAGACCTCGGTCTCGGGAAAAAAGGCTATGCCGCCGGCAGGGTCGGCAAACCCCTTTTGAAGCGGCCCGGTGGTAATCACGTTGTGTGGTCTCGTATCCAGCACCCCGAAGTTTTCGTAGACCACGGAAAGCTGGATGTCATGGTCGGCAAGCAGCTCATGAAGCCGGTCCGCTTTTCCCGGAAATGGCGAGACAACGATCACCCGGACGCCGCGTTCGATAAGCCCGGCAAGTCCTTGGAGGAAAGGCTCGAGGGGCTTTTCCAGGTGATTGTCTACCGCATATGATTCCAGGCCGGAGGCGGTGCTCGGCAAAGTGTCCCGGTCCCTGGAGTCCATGGAAGGGGCTCGTATCTCTGTTTCATCTGCGTGCTCTTTTGTTCCGGATACGATCTTCTCTTCCTGGACCGAGCCGTGTTCGAGGCCCGCGGTGATAATCGCTGCCGGGTCCATAGCTCGCTCCGCCCGGATTTTGGAGACAAAATGCCGGTCCGGTGGAAGGGCAAACCCCTCCTCCGCCATCTCTTGTTCCCACTCCTCGATAAGCTCGTCCGCCTCCCTCTGCACCGCCTGGTCGCACACAAAAGGGTCCAGGTAAATCACCGCCCAGTTATCGTCAATATAATCCAGGGCGCAGTGCTTGTCTTCGGCGAACAGCGGCATAAAGGACTCGACCCCCGGGAAGTGGTCCTTTCTTTCTATCCTGCGGGCGATCTCCTCGGCTTTTGTGGCCAGCTTTGTCTTGTCGAACTTGAAGCGCGGGTCCTCCTTCCACTGCCGGGCCTGCTCGCGGAGGGCATCGGCAGCTTTGTTCGCGCTCTCTTCCGACATGAGAAGCTCTTTCAAAGGCGGGATAAGCACGGAGTCTATTTTGTCCTTTGACTTCTGGGAATCGGGATCAAAGCTCCGGAGCGACTCGATCTCTTCGTCCCACAGCTCGATGCGGACCGGGCGGGAAGGACCGGGCGCATACACGTCAATGATGCCTCCCCGAACGGAGAAGTCCCCCGGCTCCATGACCGACGAGACCGCGGTATATCCCGAAGATATCAGCGACCCGAGCAGCTCGTCGCGGTCGATCTTTGCTCCGGGAAACACCTGGTAGAGGCAGTCCGCAAACATGTCGGGCGACATCGAGGTTGTAAGGGCCGCTTTTGCGCAAGCGGAGATTATAACCGGGTTTCCGGGACCGGCGCCCGCCATTGCGGCGAGAGCAGCGCTTCGAAAACCGGAAGCTGCGCCCGGCAAGGCGCGGTATATCTGTAGGGGGGGCAGGTGGAAGGCTTCGGCTTCGACTCCGGCGGACTGGAGATAGAATCCCGCGTCATCTGCGGTTTTCTCAGCTTGTTTGTCCTCCGGGCAGATGATCATCACCGGGCTTCTGAGCTCGCGAACGATGGAAGCGCAGAGAAAGGCGGCAGCGGACCCGGCAAGCCCGGCAATCCGGATGCGCCTCTCTCCTCGTCTGAGCAGCTCGAGAGAGCGAGCGAAGACGGAGGGTCCGGCGTCGCTCTGGTAGATATTCGGCATCATAAGAAAAACACCAGCTATGTTAGCTCAGATTTTCCGGACAATCATTGCCGAGGATGATGAGGGGACGGAAAGGGGCCTTCTTACTACCGCTCTATTTCTTCTGACCACTCGACCATGGCATATGCGGAGTGGTTGTGAATGGACTCGAAGTTTTCGGCCTCGACCCGTATCCAGTCGAAGTTGCCCACGTCCCGGAGTCTTCTACTAATCTCTCTTACCACGTCTTCCACGAACATGGGGTTTTCATAAGCGTGGTCGGTGACCCATCTTTCGTCTTCCCTTTTCAAAAGCGCGAACACCGGTGCGCTGGCCGACTTTTCAATGATGTCAATAACGTCTTCGATCCAGAAGAACTTCTTGAACGACAGGGTCACGGTGACCTCTCCGCGCTGGTTATGGGCGCCTTTTTCACTCATCTCCCGCGAGCAGGGACACAAGGTTGTCACCGGCGCGGTAATTCCCACGTTAAAGTTCTTCCTGTTGTGGTTCACCTCGCCGATGTAGCGGCAGACGTACTCCATGAGGCTTTTCTCGCCGCTTACGGGGGCCTGTTTCTCGATGAAGTAAGGGAAGTCCATCTCCACGAAAGCCGACTGGGCGTCGAGCTCTTCTTTGAGCTCGTCCAGGATGTCCAGGAAGTTACGAAGGGATATGCGGCCTCTGCGGCGGTTGATGACCTCGATGAAGCGGCTCATGTGGGTCCCCTTAAAGTTGCCGGGAAGGTCCACGTACATGCAAAGCGAGGCAATAGTGCTCTGGGTCTCCTGGGCTTTATCGCGAACAATAACAGGATAGCGGATGTCCTTGACCCCCACCTTCTTGATGGGAATGCGGCGGTCATCCGACTGACTCTGTACATCAATCATCAGTCCCTACCTACTGCTCCGTTTTTCTTAGCGAGAAGACAACGCCGTCGTCATCCCGGAATAATAGTATAACCTGCTTTGCCGAAATTTTTAAGAACTACTCCTCGAAGTAGGCTGCTCCGGCATCCTCGGACTCCCACAACATGACCCGGGCAAGCGCCGCCCCCTCGGGCAGGTCCTTGTTGACTTCGCCGTAGATAACCCGGGCCATGTTCTCCGCGCTGGGGTTCTGCTCATCAAAAGGCGGGACCTGGTTTATGAAAGAATGGTCATATCGCTCGAGCACGTTGTCGATTATTTCCTTCAACTTCTTGAAATCCACAGCTAGGCCGATGTTGTTCAACTTCTCCGCCCTGATGTAGACCTCGATGGCGTAGGTATGACCGTGGAGGGCCTCGCACTTTCCTTCATAACCGCGAAGCTGGTGGGCCGCAGAGAATTTCCTTCTTACCACCAGCTCGTACATCACTTCACCGCGGACAGCTCGGTGGGCTTGTCCACCGGCTCCGCGCCCTCGTCAAAGCTGTAATTAACGATCTGGTAGTCCTTCCTGAACTCCTTGACGTCGTCGCCGATGTAATCGCCGTCGATCAGGCATTTCTTGAACAGGTCGGCAATGGTCTGCATCTCGTCTTCTTTCATACCGACGCGCGTCATCTCCTGAACACCAAGCCGTAATCCCGCGGGGTTCTGGACCTTTTCCAATGGCTCGAAGGGAAGCAGGTTCATATTGGCGATGACGTTGTTGTCTTTTAAGATGCGGGCCACCTCGTCTCCGCCTCCCAGCTTCTTGACGTTCAAGACCACTTGGTGGCTCTCGGTAAAGCCGAACTTCTCTCCCTGAACGTCGAACCCGTGAGAGTAGAGCGCTTTGGCAAAGGCCTTGGCGTTCTTGGTGACCTGGTCGGCATAGGCCTCGCCGAACTCGAGGAACTCATAGGCGGTGATTGCCAGGGCCACCAGGGTGTCCAGGTGATGGTTGGACGAGCTTCCCGGGAAGGCGCCCTTGTCGACCCGGGCCCATTCCGACTCCTTCATGTTGGAGAACACGATGCCGCGCTGGGAGCCGAAGAAGGTCTTGTGCGTCGAGCCGGTCACCACGTTCGCCCCTTCCTTTATGGGGTTCTGGAACTTGTTGCCGGCAATGAGGCCGAGGACGTGGGCCCCGTCATAGATCAAGGTGATGCCCTTCTCTTTGCAGATGGGAGCGAGCTGTTTTATCGGCTCGGGGAACAGGATCATGCTTTTCCCCAGGATGAGCACCTTGGGATGCAGAGACTCGATGAGGTCCACGGTGTGGTCCACGTCGATGTGATAGCCGTCGGGCGTCAAGGGGAAATTGATGATGTTGTTGGTATACTTTCCTACCGACCCCGCCCGGTGGTGGCTGATGTGGCCTCCTCCCGAGGTCGAGTTGACCATGGCCACGTCACCGTAGTCAATGTAGCGGGAGAACACCGCGTCATTGGCCACAGTGCCGCTGATGGGACGCACGTCAATGTTCCGGCACTCGAAGAGTGTCCGAAGATGCTTCTCGCAGCGGGTCTCGATCTCGTCTATCATCTCCGTGCCCTGGTAGTATCGCTCGCCGGGATGGCCCTCTGCATAGCGGTGGGAGAAGTCCGAGCCCATCACCGCCCGGGCCTTGCGGCTTAGTACGTTCTCGCTGGCTATAAGGTTGAGCGTGGACCAGCGCCAGTTGTTCTGCTTTCTGACCAGCTCTTCAATCCTCTCTACGTTCTTCTCATACATGGAAGCCTCCTAAACTCCTTTCTTTCAGGTTGCCGTCGCTTAAAAAACCTGCCCGCGAAGTGACCGCAAAAATCTTGCCACGGCCGGGCCGGGGAAAACTAGTAAGGCAGACCCGGCGCCGTCCGGACTTGGAAATCCTTGCCCGCCATCTTATACATTCGGGGGCGGCGTCCAGGCATCAAAACCCAGTTTCCACACCTCGTCCACCACGCTGGTGTGAATCAACCAGCTCCTCCCTCTTACCGTCTCCGCCTGGCAGGGCCTTCGGAAGTATGATCCATCAAGCCGGCGGTAAAGAGGGGCTCCAGTCTTAAATCCCTCGTGGATACGGTGCATGGTCTCTTCCGCCTCGAAGTAGCGGAACCCGTATCGCTCGTACTGGATGGCGTTATGATAAAACAGCGCCTCCAGTGTAATGGACTTGAAGCCCGCGGCCCGCGCGAAGTTCTCCAGGCATTGAATAATCTCGCCCGTGAGCCTCAGCCCCCTTCTTACCTGGCCGGGCGCGAGACCGAAAGCTTCGGCCTTCTTCTCCTCCTTGTGGTTGCGCCTCCGCCAGTTCAGCCACCGGTCGCCTCCTTCCGGAGTTACGTCGGTATCAAAGCGGGGCGATGCCGGATCGTTCACCATTATGAAGTCCCACCGAAGCTGGACCAGGTCCCGGGAGTCGCATATCTCTATATAAAATATCGGGTCCCTGTCCCGGGGGGACAAGCATACGCATACGCTGATTTCACATCCGCCGCACGGAGCATTGATTTGAACAGCCTGCTCACCCTGACGGTTCTTGCCCGTCCGGGAATCTATCCGGAAGCTCTCGAAGATTGAAGGCGGGATCAAAAGGGAATAAGCCTTGTACTTGTCGGCCTCCGGAAAGCGGTTCATGTGTGCTATCTTGGCCATGAAGTGCCTTCGAACCCCCGCTGCGGCCGGAAGGGTAATATGTCCTGCTAACCCCTTACCAATTTATAGAGGATACCACTATAATCTGGGACAGTCAATGCCGGACAAACACCTGAAAACCGGCCCGGCAACCGATGCCTTTCTGATCTTTCTTACCAGAGAACGGTCTCCAGTTTTTTCATGTCCGGTGGAGGCTCATACTTTCGAAAGTTCTCCGGCCGGGTCCATCCCTTCCATTTTTTCCATTCGCTGCCTTGCCGCAAAAGAGCGAGCAGCTTCTCCAGGCGCCGGGGGGCCTCATTTTTATATGCTGCCAGGTCCTCCATTGCCCGTTGCTTGGCCGAGACCCCGGCGAGGGGGTCCAGGAGCGTACACCTGGCATCTATTGTTCCGGCAACCGCGGCGTGGAGCCGGAGGTTCTCGAGGTATATCCGCGCCGGGAAGAGGACCTGGTCGGAGTACACCTTTTGCGAACCCGCCGGCACCAGGTCTTCTGCTTTACGCGCCAGGGCCAGCGACCTCTCCGCCGCCTCCAGAGCGGGCCGGATGTACGAGTAGTCCCGGCAATAGGGAACATGGAAGCGGACCAGCTCGATATAAACCTTGGTCTTCATGGTGAGATCGGTAAACCCTCCTGCCAGGTCGTGGGCCCGGTGCAGGGCCTTTAAACTCTTTACGGTCAGAGGGGCTGCGGCTTGTCCAAAATACCTGCCGGTCCACTCGCGGTAGTAGGCTTCCGGGTCGAATGCTTCCGGGTCCCATGCCGCCCTGCCGCAGGCCTCCAGGTTCAGGATGAAGTGCTTGAAGTCCTGGCCGTTCACGAAGATATACCCGGTCATCCCTCTTTGATAGGCCTCCAATATCGATTGCTTGATCCTTCCCGGATAGGGGTCCTGCATGACGTGGTTCTTCCAGAAGCCGGCGTGGATATAGATACCGAAATCGTGTCCCCTCTTGTCCTCCGGCCAGGAAGGATAGCGTCCATAGCCGTCGTCCGACCATACCAGGTCGATGTTCTTATGGGGGCGGTAGGTCCCTTTTTCCCAGAACTCCTTGCCGTCGGACCAGAACAGCCCCATGAGGCGGGCGTCAGGGTTATGCTCCTTTATCAGCTTATAAAGGTCGTTAATGAGCCGGGAGTGCAGCTTGCCCTTGTCGATTCCCAGCATGGTTTCCAGGGCGCACTTATAAGGTCGGTCCCACCACGGGTCACGGGGGCTGTGGTAGAAGATGTCCGCCTTCCCCACGGGCGTCTTTTCGAGAAGATATCGGTATGCTCGTATCCAGTCTTCGTGGTAGATGCTCAGGCACCTCTTTTCATAGGGCAGATGGTGGAACTCGTATCCCAGGTAGGTTGACACCTGTACCATCATGCCTTTCTTATGGACATAGTCTATGATCTTCTCCACCAGCTCGAGGTCGGTGTGATATCCGGGAAACTTGTGCTTGTAGTAGGGCCACACCCAGAACTCTGTCCTGCCCAGGGTGTCGAACGGGTCTATGAAGTTATATCCGAGCCGCGCCAGGCTGTCAATCATCTCCTTCCAGAGATCGAACTCGATTATAAGCTTTCGGCCTTTGTAGTTGGCCAGCATGTCGGAGTCGTTGTCAAAGTAGCCCCGCAGCTTGAATGCAGGCGGGTCCTGGCGGATATCGATCCTTTCTATGACCGGCGGTTCTATGGCCGCAGGCTCTTTCCCCGTCCAGTAGGCCAGGGGATCAATGCCCAGGAACTTTTCGGAGTACTTATACGCCCCGTAGAGCGTGCCCCTCTCGTCGCAGCCCGCGATAACAACCAGTCGCTCCTCAGGAAAAGACTTGATGACAAAGGCCTCCGGGCCGGGGTCGTTTGCCGAGACCTTGACCGAACCTTTTCGGGAGAGGTCCCCCACAAGGGAGTGAGTAGAGGCGGTGCCCACGTAAAACAGGGCGGTGTCCGCGGCCAGGGAATCTTTTCTAAAGTCATCGGCACAAACCACGCGCGGACAAAAGCCGTAGACCTTTTCCATGTCGCGGGAAAGCTCGCGAGCGGCGTGGACATCCCCGGAAGCCGCGCTCTCCCCGTACACAATAACTGCCTGCCGAAAAGTGCGGCTCTTCGAAGCTCCCGCTGCCGAGATCAGAAAAAAAACCACGAGAAGACAAACGCCTTTTAAAATACCTTGACCATTCATGCTGAATCCTCTGTCAATAAGATT
>CAYQTK010000071.1:0-18348 GCA_964420375.1 uncultured bacterium | reverse complement strand
GGCGGCTATAGTGATTGGTTGAAATTAATCAACCCGACATTAGCTGGCGGTCAAAACACTAGTGTCTTGTCAAAAGCTTTTTGGGGAACAGAAAATAATCGTGCGAGCGGCTTTAGCCGCGATCTTCATTGGCTCCGTTCCCCTTTTTTCGAGTGACAAAGCACTAGCGCTTTGTCAGACGAAAAAGGAATCTTGATAAAGCGCCACGGGCTTTTGTATTTAAAACCCCAGCGCCTCGACCACTGCGTCGTACTCGGGAGGAAGCTCGGCTTTCTTTTCGATGTACTGCCATGCGGTTTCCTTGCCGGAGTCCGGGTCTTTGAGCCCGTGGCCGGTCAGGGTGCAGACCACGGTTTGCCCGGGCTTTATTCCCATCTCGTCCTTGTACTTGATAAGTCCGGCGATTCCCGCGGCGCTGGCGGGCTCGCAGAAGACCCCTTCGCGGGAGGCGAGGAGGTAGTAGGCCCTTCTTATCTCGTCTTCGGAGACCATGTTGATCATGCCTTCCGACTCCTTTGCCGCGTCCACCGCCCTTGTCCAGCTTGCGGGGTTCCCGATCCTGATGGCAGTGGCAAAAGTCTCGGGGTTTTCCACCACTTCCCCCCTGACAATGGGCGCCGCTCCTTCCGCCTGGAACCCGTTCATATGGGGAAGGTTTTTGGTCATTCCCTTCCGGTAATACTCCTTGTACCCCATCCAGTAGGCGGTGATATTGCCGGCGTTTCCCACCGGCATGATGTGATGGTCGGGCGGTTGTCCCAGGTAGTCGCATATCTCGAAGGCCGCGGTCTTCTGTCCTTCCAGCCGATAGGGGTTCAAGGAGTTGACCAGGGTTACGGGAAACTCCTCGGATATGCGGCGGACGATCTTGAGAGCCTGGTCAAAGTTGCCCATGACCTCCAGCACGGTGGCCCCGTGCATCACCGCCTGGGCCAGCTTTCCGGCGGCGATTTTTCCTTCGGGGATGATCACGTATGCCTGGAGTGCGGCCCGTGCAGCGTATGCCGCGGCAGATGCCGAGGTGTTTCCGGTGCTGGCGCAGATCACCGCCTGGGAGCCTTCTTCTAGAGCATGGGAAACGGCGACCGTCATTCCCCTGTCCTTGAAGCTGGCTGTGGGGTTTAGTCCCTCGAACTTAAAGTAAAGATTCAGTCCCGGCAGAACCTCGTCCACCAGGTTCCGGGAAGGTATCAGCGGAGTGTTGCCTTCCTGAAGGGTGACAATGCATTGTTTGTTTTCCAGGGGAAGATAATCCCAGTATTTATCTATTACTCCCCGCCAACTCATAAGTTAAACCTCCGTGGCCCGCCTCACAAGCCGGGCTCGATTCGTATAAGACGGATATTTCCTTTCACTACCTTGAGCCTCTTAACTTCCCGCATGGCATTCTGTATCTTCTCTTCCTTGGCCAGGTGAGTCATGATGACCACCGCGGCTTCCGGGCCCCGCTCCCGGTTCTTCTGGATTACCGACCTGATGCTTATATCGTTATTACCCAGTATGCCGGAAATCCTGGAGAGGACCCCCGGCCGGTCTATGGCCTGGAGCCGGATGTAATACTCGCTGTAGATTTCCTTCATTGGCATGGTCTTGAGAGAGGGAAGGTAATCGTCCTGGAACGCGCCCGAGGGAAGCCGCCTGGACTCCTGCCCTTGCATAATACTGCGGGAGAGCTCGATCACGTCGCCGACTACCGCTGCCGCAGTAGGCTCCTGTCCCGCTCCCTGGCCGTAGTAAAGGGTCGCTCCCGAGAAGTTGCCCTCGACGTACACCGCGTTGTAGACCCCGTGCACCGAGGCCAGGGGGGTGTTCTCCGGCACCAGGGTAGGATGAACCCGGGCCTCCAGCCCCGAGTCCGTCCGCTTGGCAACAGCCAGGAGCTTTATCACAAAACCCAGGTGATGGGCGGCCATGATGTCGGCCGAAGATATCCCGGAGATACCCTCCCGGTGAATCTGGCCCAGCTTTACGGGAACGCCGAAGCCGAGCCTGACCAGCAACGCCAGCTTATGGGCGGCGTCGTACCCGTCCACGTCCGCTTCCGGCCGGGCCTCTGCGTATCCCATGTCCTGGGCCTTCTTAAGTATGTCGCGGTAATCGCCCCTGCCCTGCGTCATCTCCGTAAGGATGTAGTTGCAGGTGCCGTTAACTATGCCGTAAATGGACTCGAGACGGTTGGCTGCCAGTCCTTCCCGCAACACCCGGATGATGGGTATGGTCCCGCACACGCTCGCTTCATAGTAAACGTCCCGGCCGTGTTTTTGCGCGGTCTTGAAAATCTCGTTGCCGTTTTTCGCCAGAAGCGCCTTGTTGGCCGTGACCACCGATTTGCCGGCGCGCAGCGAATCCAGGATGATTTTTTTCACTCCCGGCCAGTCTCCCGCGAGCTCCACTATCACGTCCGGCTCCGGGTCGTTGATGAGCTTATAGGGGTCCTTTGAGAGAAGCTCCTTTTTGACCTTGACCTTTCGTGGAGAGCTGATGTCCTGGTCAGCAACGCCGCAAAGTTCTATGTCCCCGCCCAGGCGGGCCCGGATATCTTTCCTGTTTTCCTTGAGCAGCCGGATAACACCCTGACCTATGGTGCCATAGCCGACCAGTCCTACTTTGACAGGCTTCATGAAACCTCCGATCGGCGGCCGTCAAAGACCGCCGTCGCGCTCGAACCAGCGCTTTAAGCCCCGTACCGCCTGCTTGATACGCTGTTCGTTCTCCACCAGTGCGAAGCGAACGTAGCCTTCGCCCACTTCACCGAAACCAATGCCGGGGCTTACCGCCACCTTGGCCTCCCGGAGCATGCGGAGGCTGAAGTCCAGGCTGCCCAGCTCCCGGTACTTATCGGGAATCTTCGCCCATACGAACATGGTGGCCTTGGGCTTCTCCAGGCTCCAGCCGATACGGTTCAGCCCGTCCACCAGTGCGTCCCGCCTCGAGCGGTACACGTCGGCTATGCGGGGAGGCTCGGCTTCGCACTCGTTAAGCGCCTTGATGGCCGCGATCTGGATGGGCTGGAAAATGCCGTAGTCAAGGTAGCTCTTGATGCGGGACAAGGCCCCGATAAGATCGGCGTTGCCCACGCAGAAACCCACCCGCCAGCCGGCCATGGAGTAGCCCTTGGTCATCGAGTAAAACTCGACCCCGATGTCCTTGGCTCCCGGGACCTCCAACAGGCTGGGAGCGCGGAAGCCGTCGTAGACCAGGTCGGCGTAAGCCAGGTCGTGGATGATATATATCTTGTACTCCCTGGCGAACTCGACGACTTTGTGGAAGAAGTCGAGACCGACCACCCGCGTGGTGGGGTTGTGGGGAAAGTTCAAAAATATCATCTTGGGCAGCGGCCAGGTATACTTGGTGGCAAAGGTGAGTTGCTCGAAGAAGTCCACGTCGTCACACAAGGGAATGCTCCGAACGTCCGCGCCCGCGATCACCGAAGCATAGGAGTGAATGGGATAACAGGGATTGGGAACAAAAATCACGTCGCCCGGTCCCAGGGTGGCCAGCGCCAGGTGAGCCAGCCCCTCCTTGGCCCCGATGGTGGCGATGGCCTCGGTCTCCGGGTCAAGATCAACCTCGTAGCGACGCTGGTACCAGTTGCAAATCCCCTTCCGGATGCCCTTGATCCCCCGAGAAGCGCTGTAACGGTGGTTCTTGGGATTGTCAAGCGCCTCCTTCATCTTCTCAACAATAGGCTCCGGTGTGGGAACGTCGGGATTGCCCATCCCCAGATCAACTATGTCCTCCCCCGAGCGGCGCTCCTGCATCATCTGTTCCACCACCGTGGTGAAAACATAAGGGGGAAGACGCTGAATCCGGTGAAACTGTTTAACGTCTTCCGACATTAGACTTTAAACCTCCATGGAGACGAAAATGCTCCCGCTTATTTAATGTTGTTTTCCTTCATGGAAAACCCGTCAATTCGGCAACAAAAGAAAAGATATGCAGGCTCGACCGGAAAAGACGGGCGGCAACGCCCATGACTGTTACAATCCGGCCTTGCCGCCTTCCGGAGTCTCAGTGCCGGTCCCCGTCCTTTTCCGGAACATTGTCCGGCTCGGGAAGGTCTTCGAAAAGAAAGGTCTGATGCCAGGACATCATGGCTTCCTCTCTCTTCCCCGACGCGGCCACGATCCTTATTCCGTCAAAACCCAAGCGGTACTCCGGAAACTTCCGGTTTACAAAACCGGCGAGCTTGCGGGCATCCTCGGAAAGCTTTTTCCGGTCCTCCAAAGAAGGAGCGACGTATCGGACCTGTACCAGGTGATGGCCTTTCTCATATGCGGTATCCACGTTGAACACCTTGAAAACGTCGTTCTCGCCCACCGTCCACAGTTTCTTCTGACCGGAAGGAACATAGTCCACCTTGATCTCTGAGATTCGCTTGGCCATGACCTGGCTCGCGAACTCCTGGACCCCGAGACCCATCTCGGAGAGCATAATGGCCGTCTTGTAGTAAAGCACCGCCAGGCGAAGGCGATCGTTTTCCCGATACTCTTCCGCCTTCTCAAAGAAGTGGCCGTAAAGCTTGTTGTTTATGGTTACCGGGTAGATCTCGATCGCGCTTAACTTCCACTTCTCATCCGGCTTTTCCATCCTTATGATTACGCGCAGCTCCTCTCTTTCGCTCCGGACGCGGTAGACAGCCACCGCAAGGGTGCGGTTTGCCGGCACCAGGTAAAGGTCATTTACTCCTTCTTCGCCGAGGTTGCAGGGGACCCACAACTGATTCTTTTCCGAAGAGCTGGTTATATGATAGACCTCGCGGGGGCGCGGATAGCTCAGCTCGCCAAATGAATCCTCGAAGTTCTGAAGATAAAACTTGAACTGGTCCACTGTCTGGCGCGACTGCATCTCCTCCGTTCCCTGCCGGTAAAGCTCCTGTCTCTTTTCGGTTTCCAGAAGGTGCATCAACTGTTTGGAAGTGTTCATGATGCTCTCGAGCTTCTCCGGAGGAATGTTGTCGTTTACCAGACAAGCGGTTTCATCGTTTTTTTCTTCGTCGCATGAGATCACCGCCAAGCCCAGGAATAAGAGGATCAATAATCTTTTCATTAAATATCAGCTCCTGCTGTTTATTGTCACCCGATTTATTAGTCTAGGTAAGCGTTTCCCCCCTGTCAAACAATGCAAGCGCCCGATCAGGTATATTCTCCTCGCTGCACGGCTTGAGAGTATACCATTATCGTGCCATACTTTTTACCTGATACTTCAGTTCTTTTATGAGGCCGAGAGACCATGCGGGTGGGGATCGTTTACAAAGAGGAGTCGGAAAGGGCGCGGGACCTGGCGTTTGCCGAGACGGAAAAGCTCATCAAAAAAAGAGGCTTTTCAGTGCGGGTCATGGAGTCACAGGCGCCGCTGGGTGAAGCGGAAAGCCTGGGCGAGAAGGACTGGGCAAAGGGCCTGGAACTGGTAATCGTCTTTGGAGGCGACGGCACGCTTTTGCGGGCCGCCCAACTGGTGGTTGATCACGATGTAAAGGTCATGGGGGTGAACGCCGGCGAGCTGGGGTTTCTGACCGAGGTCCGGCCTGAAGAGCTGGATTCCGTGATTGACGATTTACAGAACGGCAACGCTCCTTACACCGAAAGGACAGTCCTCACCTGCGAGATGGAAACAGACTCCCGGCGGATTCAAGTCCACGCCCTAAACGAGGTCTCCATAACCTGTGCCGGACTTCCCCGCGTAATCGACCTGGAAACCCGGATAAACGACGTCTTCGTGACATCGTTCCGGGCCGACGGACTGCTGGTCTCCACTCCTACCGGGTCCACGGCCTATTGCATGGCCGCAGGAGGCCCTATAGTGCATCCTGACCTGAAATGTCTTACCATAACCCCCATCTGTCCCCATACCCTGACGTCCAGGCCGCTGGTAATACCCGAGTCATCCGTGGTAAAGGTCATCATGCAAAGCGATGCCAAGACCGTGCACGTGACCGCGGACAGCCAGATGGCGTATCCCTTGCCCCCGGGAAGAAGCGTCACTCTTAAAGTGGCGGGCCACTGCCTCAAGCTCATCTCTTCGCCTTCCATGAGCTACTACGAGATACTCCGCACCAAGCTAAGGTGGGGGGAAAGATAGATGCTCCGGGTCCTGCAGATAAAGGACCTGGCGGTAATCGAGTCCCTCGAGCTCGATCTCTCGGAAGGCTTGACCGTACTTACCGGCGAGACCGGCGCGGGCAAGTCGATACTGGTGGACGCCCTTACCCTGGTGCTCGGGGGGAGAGCATCATCCAGCTTGGTGCGCACCGGCGCACAAGCAGCCGAGGTCGAGGCCCTGTTCGACCTCGAAAGCATGCCCGCGGCCGCCCGGAACGTGCAGGATATGGGTTTTCTCGATTTCGAGGAAGGCCGGCCCCCCGAGATAGCAGTGCAGAGGACGGTAAACAAATCAGGGAAAAGCAGGGTAAGGATAAACGGGAGAGTCGAGACGCAAGCCAGGCTCTTCGAACTGGGAAGAGCACTGGTGGACATCTACGGCCAGCACGAGTATCAGACACTCCTCCGACCAGAGAAACACCTCGACCTGTTGGACGCTTTCGGAGCACTGGGAGAAAAGCTCACGACCTTCCGGAAGGCCTACCGCGAGCTCCGCGAGATCGAAAAGGAAAGAGACCGGCTTGACATGGACGAGCGGGAAAAGCGCGAGCGCGAGGACCTGCTACGCTACCGCATTCGGGAGATCGAGGCTGCTGAGCTTTCGCCTTCTGAGGAGGACGAGCTCCTTTCCGAACGCGAAAGGCTCAAGCACGCGGAGACCCTGAAATCGGCGGGCGGCTTTGCGGTGGAAGTGTTGTACGAGTCGGACGAGTCGGTGCTGGGCGCTCTACGCACGGTAATGAACCGCCTGTCCGAAGCAGCCCGGCATGACCCCTGGTTCAACGGGCCGCTGGAGCAGGCGGGCCAGGCGGCCGCGGTTCTGGAGGACGCCTCCCACGAGCTCCAAAGCTACACCGACGGGATCGAGTCCGACCCGGAGCGGCTTTCATGGATCGAGGAGAGGCTGGAGCACATCAAAAAGCTGAAGCGCAAGTACGGGGGTGAAGATGACGTGGAGTCTGTTCTCTCTTCCCTGGAGGAGGCTCGCGAGGAGCTTTCCGGCCTGGAGATGCAGGAAGAGCGGGCCCGCGAGCTTGCGAGCGCGGTAGAGGAGGCCCGGGCCGAGGCATGGAGGCTTGCCCGTGACCTGGGCGAGTCGCGGCAGGAAGCGGCCTCTGTGCTGGAAGGCCGCGTCGAGTCCGAGCTCCGGGATTTGGGAATGAAGAACACCAGGTTCCAGGTCCGGTTCGAGTCCGTAAAAGATGAGATCTCCTCCCGGGGCGCGGAGACGGTCTCGTTTTATATCTCTCCCAACCCGGGCGAAGACCCCAAGCCGCTCTCCAGGATAGCCTCCGGAGGCGAGTTGTCCCGCATCATGCTGGCTTTGCGGGCCCTGCTGGTAGGGGAAGAGGACATACCTACCCTGGTGTTTGACGAGATCGACGAAGGAGTGGGCGGGGGCATAGCAGAGGCTGTGGGCAACAAGCTGGGCTCTTTGGCTCGAGGGCACCAGGTGCTTTGCGTGACCCATCTTCCCCAGATAGCCGCAACAGCGGACCATCACGTTCTGGTCGAAAAACACCAGCAAAAGGAAAAAACCTGGACCGAAATCCGGGAGCTTGAAGACGGGGAAAGAGTGGAAGAGCTGGCCCGGATGATGGCGGGAATGCAAGTGACCCAAACGGCACGCGCCCACGCCCGGGAGATGCTCGGCAAAAACGGCGGGAAAAAAGCCGGAAAAAAGAAGGCGGGTCGGGTGAAGAACACCTCTGCATAGTGTCTTGTCAAGCTCACACCGACGCATAGTGTGCGAGCGACTTGAGTCGCTCGCACGAAAAAACAAGACATCCAATAGATGACGGAAGACGCAACTTTACAGAAGGCGACGGACAAAGGAGTTCAGGGTTCATTATGACTGAGACGAAAGATAAAAGCTCGGGGGTCCTCTCCCCTGATGAGGCCATGGATATTGCACAAAGGATTTGCAGGGACAAGCCCGGTTTGTCCGGCTGGGAGGTTTACCTCGAGAACGAGGACCATCTTTCCATCGAGGTCCGGGAGGGAGAGGTCGAGTCGCTGATCTCGGCCCGCACCAACGGCCTGTCCGTGAGGGTCAAGTATGGTAACAGGATCGGCCTGGCCTATACCAACAAGCTTTTTCCGGCTTCTTTACAGGAGACCGCGGACCGAGCGGCTGAGTCTGCGTCCTATCTTCCGGAGGACGAGTACGCCTGCTTTGCCAGACCCTCGTCTTCCGAGTGGCCGAGCCCGGACATCTTTGACCGCGGCCTGGACGAGATCCCCAGAGAAGAAAAGATAAGACGCGCAGAGCGCCTGGAGAAGAGCGCCTTGGATTTCGACCCGCGCATCAAGCGCACGCGGGGCGCAACCTATGACGAGATCACCACGGAGACCCGGATTCTGAACTCGGAAGGCGTTAAAGCGCGGGCGGCTTGTACCCTGTGCTCGGGTTTTCTGGAAGCTGTTGCTGAAGAGAACGGGCAGGCCCAGGCGGCAGAGGAGTTTGAAACCGTACATTACTATGATAAACTTTCCGTGGACCGGATCGGGAGAGAGGCGGCACTGAAAGCAACGGGTCTTTTGGGCGCCGGTCCCGCACCCGGCGGCAAGATGCCGGTTGTCCTGGACCCGGAGAGCGCTGCGGGTTTTCTTTCCATACTGGCCTATGCCGTTTGCGCGGACGCGGTGGACAAAGGCCGGTCATGGCTTTCGGAAAAGCAGGGAGAGAAGATAGCATCGAGCGCAGTGGATATTGTTGACGACGGTCTTATGGCCGAAGGTCCGGGGGCTTTTCCTTTTGACGACGAAGGCACTCCCAGCGCCCGGATTTATGTTGTCCGGCAAGGCCGGCTTGAGAGCTTTCTTTATAACCTGTATTATGCAACCAAGGCTGGAGTGCAGTCCACCGGCAACGGCATGCGTTCTTCTTTTTACGTGCCGCCCGGGGTGGACACCTCGAACTGGGTTTTACTTCCCGGCAAGCGGGGCCTCGATGAGCTCATCCGGCAGGTTGACGCGGGTCTATACATAACCGAACTTTTAGGTCTGCACACTGCAGACCCGGTAACCGGTGAGTTCAGCCTTGGAGCTTGCGGATACAGGATCGAGAAGGGACGGCTTTCCGGACCGGTAACAGGATTGGCCATAGCCGGCACGTTGGAAGAGGTTTTTCAAAGGGTCACTGAGGTGGCCGGCGATTTGAAATTTAGCGGGGACACCGGCTCGCCTGCCATGTTGATCGAAGAGGTTGACGTAAGCGGGTCGGGCCGGGAAAAGAGGTGATCATGCAAGTGAAGGCCTATGGCGCCACCGACGTGGGCAAGGTAAGAACGGCGAACGAGGATTCCTTCCTTATAGATGAGGATCGCCTTCTCTATATCGTAGCGGACGGCATGGGCGGACATCAGGGAGGAGACTTTGCCAGCAGTCATGCGGTGGAATGGATCAGGGAAGAGGTCATCAAACAGGAAGAGGCCCAGGAATCGACCTTGCCCGTCGGAGGCCCCGGCGAAAAGACTCCGGCGCAAACCCGGCTCAAACATGCACTCAAAGAAACCAACGGCAGGCTTTTTAAAAAAGCGTCGGAAGACCCTTCCCTCAGGGGAATGGGCACTACGGTTATCGCGGTGCAGCTTGACGACAAGTACGTAAACATAGCCCACGTGGGGGACAGCAGGATATACCTGTTGCGGGAGGGCATCCTTTTCCAGGTCTCCAGGGACCACTCCTGGGTACAGGAGCAGATCGACGCCGGACTGCTTAACAAGGATGAAGCGGAGAGCCACCCCTTAAAGAACATCATCACCAGGTCAATGGGACACGAGCCCGAAGTCGAGGTCGACCTTTTAAAGGAAGAGTTCCAGGCGGAAGACAGGTTCCTGCTCTGCTCGGACGGGCTCTCCAACATGGTGGACGACGACACCGTGCAGAAGGTGCTCTCCGAAATGGAGATCGAAGCCGCGGTTGACGACCTCATGAAGAAAGCGCTCGAAGCTGGCGGGCTCGATAACACCACCATACTGGTTATTGAAATCCAAGCTTGATAAATGAAACCGTCCCAGCGGACCATTCAAGACTCTTACGAGATTCTCGAGAAGCTTGGCGAGGGGGGCATGGCCACTGTCTACAAGGCCAGGCAGAACTCCCTGGGACGAACAGTGGCTGTAAAAGAGATCAAGCCCGCGTTTGCAACCCATCCCGAGCTCTCGGAAAGATTCAAAAGAGAAGCCAAGACGGCGGCGGGCATAGTCCACCAGAACATTGTC
Organism: uncultured bacterium; assembly: GCA_964420375.1. Classification (GTDB taxonomy): domain Bacteria; phylum RBG-13-61-14; class RBG-13-61-14; order RBG-13-61-14; family DATKZS01; genus CAYQTK01. The sequence continues at coordinate 8,021 of CAYQTK010000071.1, read as the reverse complement.
CAGGTCTACAACTTCGGCGAGCCCAAAAAGGGCGGTCTCTTCATTGTAATGGAGTACGTGGAGGGCCAGGACCTGAAGACTCTTCTGGCCCAGGCGGGACCCATCCCCCCGGTTATTGCCGCGCTTATCGGCCACCAGGTGGCCTATGCACTGGCATATGCCCACGAGAGGGGGCTGGTACACCGCGACGTCAAGCCCGGAAATATCATGGTGTCCTCCCACGCCGAGATCAAGCTGATGGACTTCGGCATCGTCAGGGAAAGGGACTCCGACCTTACCAAGACCGGGGCGTTCCTGGGCACACCAAGCTACATGTCGCCCGAGCAGCTCCTCGGCGAAGAGGTGAACCCCGCATCAGACATCTTCTCCCTGGGTGTAGTGCTCTATGAAATACTCGCCGGAGAAAAACCCTTCAAGGCGGACAGCGACTCGACCCTTTCCAAGAAAGTAAGGACCGAGAAGCAGACAAAGCTGCGCTCGCTTAACTCCGAGGTCCCCCGTAAGCTCCAGGGCATCGTCAACAAGTGCCTCAACAAGTGGCCGGAAAAGCGCTTTCAGAGCGGAGAAGAGCTGGCCCGCGCCCTGGCCAAGTGTATGGGCTCGCGAAACCGCGAAGAGTACCGACAGGAAATAAGATTCTGGTTGGAACAAGCGGATGTGGGTGAAGAAACCATGCCGGTACGAGACTTTATGGTTGAGAAAAAACCGGACACCCATGACAAAGAAATAGAGGACCAGCAAACCCGTACAGCCACGGCCGGGAAATCTTCCCAAAAAGAGAAAACAAGCCGGGACAAACCGACAGAGGAAAAATCCCCGGCACGGACAAAAAGCTCCGCACCAGGGAAAACCGCTGCTCCGGACCGGGACAAGATAAAGGAAAGCCCTCCACAAAAAAAACAGACTCAGAACAACTCCAAAAGACCCGGACCCCAAAAAGAAACCCGGGAGAGGGAAACACAAGAGGAGACCTACTCCGGAAATGCGCTTTTGAAATGGTTGTGGAGGCTTATTCTCCTCGCCATTGCGATCCTGGCAGCAATCATCGCCTTCAATCTGGACAGCTACCATAAAGAAGGGGGACCGTCAATCATCCAAAAGATCAAAAACGTGTTGCACCTCCAGGAAAGCCCTTCCGGAGACAAAAAAGACCCGCCGGAATGATCAATAAAGGATTCGCCTCCTTTGCAGGCTGTCTGGCTGCTGATATTTCAAGACAGCCCGCGTTGCGAAACCCCGGCTTATAATTCGCCTGCCGGTACGTTTTTCATGCAGATGATGCAGACAGGCGTGCCGTGCTCCGGCCTTGCCGGTCGGACGCGCAGCTCTACAGGGGGTTGTTAACAGATTCATGCCACTTAAAACCGGAAGGGGATTTCGCTTCTGTTTTCGATTATGATTATAAGGAGCGAAATTTCAAGGAATTAGAAATATTGAGTGTTTTATTGACATTGTTTTTATGGAATGCTATAAAGATGATATAGAGGTGTAGAGGCTTTATATTCAGGTCATTCAATCCTTAACGGTAAGAATAAGGGGGTTTTTAATGAGGGGGTGTTTTCATAACATGGCTCGGTTCAGTTTAATTGCGGCCTTTTTGCTTGTTCCCGTGCTTGCGGGATCGCATGCGCCTGAGGTAACGAACCTCGGTTCGGTCGTGAACTCTGCAGAGTCGGATTTTTCACCGATCATTTCTCCCGATGGCAACAAACTGTTTTTCACTTCCAACCGCAAAGGCGGTTACGGCGGGCAGGACATCTGGGTCTCAGAGCGTATTGACGGCAAATGGACCAAGCCGATAAACCTTGGTAAGCCGGTGAACAACTCCTTGAACCAGGGACCGGACTGTTTTTACAACAATGATGAAACGGGGGAGGAGTACCTGCTGGTGACTTATTGCCAGCCCACTGAAGAGGGGCTCTGTGATATTTACAAGACGAAGCAGCTAAGCGACGGTTCGTGGGCCGAGCCGGTTGCCCTTCCCGCCCCTGTTAACACGCAGTACTCGGAGGCCAACGCCAACTGGGACTATATAAACAAGATCCTTTACTTCACTTCAACCCGTCCCGGCGGAATGGCGGGTCCCGGTCCTAAGAAGCTCAAGAACGAGTCCAGTTACGATATCTGGATGTGCCCGATGAAGAAGGACGGTTCCTGGGGCGAGCCAGTTAACCTGGGCGCTCCGGTGAACACCCCCCAATGGGAAGGGGTGGCCTTTTATCACACCGCGGACCAGAGCATCTACTTCAGTTCCAACGGCCACGGCGGCAAGGGAGGGGCGGACGTGTTTCGGTCCAAGCGCCTGGGCCCCAACTCGTGGAGCGAGCCCGAACCGGTGAACGTTGTCAACTCGGCGGGAAACGACATCTACTTCTCCATTCCCGCTTCCGGCGACCTGGCTTATTTCAGCTCGACCTCTACCGGCGGCGAGGGAATGGAGGACATCTACGTGGCTCCCTTAAGCATTTTCCTGTCCCCCGAGGTCCTTGCCAGGCGCACCATGGAAATGCCCCCCAAACCGCGGGTGACCACCGAGATAAGCCCCGGTCACCTGGAAACCATCTACTTCGATTTTGACAAGCATGAGATGAGGCCATCTGAAAAAGAAAAGCTGCATAAGGTAATCGAGTTCATGCAAGAGCATCCGCACGTGAAGATCGGACTGGCCGGACACGCCTGCTCGGTGGGAGCGCTGGATTACAACCTGGTTCTTTCCGCCAAGCGCGCCGAAGCGGTTCGAGGATACCTGGTGGAAAATGGTATAAAGCCCGAACGCCTGGAGCTGTCCTTTTACGGAGAAACCAAACCCGCGGAGCCCAATGACCCGCAAACCGGTAACCCGTTGAACCGAAGGGCAGAAATCTCTATACTGAGATAAGCTCATGAATTGAAAACCACGGGAACAAGGAGCAAGCTGATGCGAAAAGTGGGAAAAGCGGCGGCATTGATTTTGGTTTTCGGACTGGTGTTCTGGGGGTCCCAACGGCTTTTAAGCCAACAGGAGCAGGGGGCGACCAACCTCGGGCCGGCGGTTAATTCTCCGGACAGCGATATCGGGCCGATTATTGCCGCGGACGGCAACAAGTTGTTCTTCACCTCCGACCGCGCCGGCGGCCGAGGCGGACAGGACATCTGGGTTTCCGACCGAAAAAACGGCAAATGGACGGAACCCCGAAACCTCGGCGACCAGGTGAACACCAAGTACAACGAGGGACCGGACTCGGTCAGCGTTGACAACCGCACCATCTACTTTACCCGGTGCGACAAGATCGGACAACCGGGGACCTGCGACATCTATAGCGCAACGCTGGACGAGTCCATGGACAAGTGGACCAACGTGGAGAACCTGGGAGACAATATCAACTCCGAGTTCAACGACGCCAACGCGTCCATCTCCTACTCCGGAAATACCATCTACTACGTTTCCGACCGGCCCACCAAGGACAAGGAAAGGCGCGACTGGGACATCTTCGTATCCCACAAAAAAGGCAACCGGTGGAGCAAGGGGGAGAGGGTATCAAAGACCATCAACACCACCGGAAACGAAATCCACGTGATGATCCACCAGGACGGCAAGAGCTTTTACTTCAGCTCCGACGGCCACGGCGGCTTTGGCCAGGCTGACATCTTCATCTCCAAGATCGAAAACGGGACCTTTTCAAAACCGAACAACCTGGGTCCACATATAAACACCCCGAAAAACGATATGTACTTCACCCTGCCCGCGGCCGGCGACCTGGCCTACCTGGCCAGCAACCGCAAGACAACCGAGTGCCGGACCGACTGTACACAAGGCGAGCCCGACTGCGGGTGCATGGAAGACCTCTACTCTGTGCCTATTCCTTTCGTGCACCGTCCGGAAGGCGTGATCATAGTCAAAGGCATAGTAGCGGACCGGAACACCTGTGCCACGCCCTCCACCGACGAGGTCTCCGGAGCCGCGGTATATGACATCAATACCTGCACCCCCATCGAGGGGGCGCTGGTGCGGATGGCCGAGGTTGAAACCGACCGGTCCATCAAGGAGAAAGTGACCGGTCCCACCGGCTTCTACCAGGTGGCCATACCCGCGGGCAAGGACTACTCCATCACCGCCACTGCGGACAACTACACCTTCCACTCCGAACGGTTTAACGTGGCCAAGACCCAGGCCTACAAGGTCATCACCAAGAACATCCTTCTTCAGAAGGCGGAGATAGGCACTCCGTTTGTTATAAATAACGTCTACTTCGACTTTGACAAGGCCACCCTCCGTGAGGAGTCCAAGAACGAGCTTAATAACGCCATTCGCTGGCTGAAGAAGAACCCGGATATAAGGGTCGAGGTGGGCGGACATACCGACGCCAAGGGAAGCGACAGCTATAACATCCGTCTTTCCCGTGCCCGCGCCAAGTCGGTTTACAACTACCTGGTGCGGGAAGGCAAGATCGACCCCGCTCGGCTCGAGTCCACCGGCTACGGAGAACGGATGCCCATAGCATCCAACTCAACCGACCAGGGACGGCAATTAAACCGCCGGGTCGAGTTCAAGATTATCAAGTAAGGGAGATCATCATGAAACCCTTTAAAAAAATGCTCGGATACGCTCTGGCAATATATATGGTGCTATCGCTGGCGGGAGCCACTTGCCAGAAGCAGGAAAGCGGCGTTACTTCCACGCCCGGTATATCAGCCTCCGTGGTCGTCAACGAGGTCTCCGTGCCCACTCCCAACAAGGTTGAGATTACCGGCACCGGCAGGATGGATGCGGACGTGATACTTCTAAGCGAAGACCCGCCCGCCCTGGCGGTGGAGATCAAGGACGCCTCCCTGGCGGAAGGTATTACCGGCTCCGTTTCCGGAAAAGGAGCCATATCCTCGGTGCGCACAAAACAGGTAAGCGGCATGGATATTCCCCTGGTAAGAGTCAACGTCGAGCTTAAGCGCAACATGACCTATAGCCTTGAGAGGAAGAATAAGGGTGTCGTCCTGAAGCTGGAATCCATGAAACAGGATGCGGGCGGGACGCAGACCCTTCCTTACAACGAGGCTCGCGCAGAGGTCGAAAGGCAGATAAGCGGCGAGCCTCCCGCAACCATAGAAAAAAGCTCGCGTGCGCCTTCCGCCTACAGGTCGGTGCGCCCCGGGCAAAGACCCAAGGCGCCCTTTCTGCCCGACATGCCGCCGCCCGCGTCCGACGGCAGTGCAACCGTTATAGGAGACGTCTACTTCCGCACCCTGGAAGGGAAAAACGTCCAGGTCATGATCTATACCAACGGACCGGCAAACAATTTTTGCGACTTTAACCTGCTCAGTCCTCCGAGGATAGTGGTCGATATCCGGAATGTTGCCCCCCTGACGTCCAAGAAAAGGTTCACCTTCAAATGGGGAAGGACTCAAACCGTCCGCATTGGAGAGCACATGAATAAAACGCGCGTGGTAATAGACATAAATGGAAGACTGCCCGCATATCACGTACACAGCACATACACCGGGATTGTCATCACCCTCTTTAATTACGACTACTACCGCGAGATAAAAAGCGATGAAGGCGAATGCCTGCCCGGCTATCCCTGTGACCGGGCATATGAAGCGGACCTGCCCAAGTTCAGGGAGTACGTGACGGGCGAGCGGGAGAGCTTTAGAAGCATCGCGGAAAAAGAGTACGGCAATCCCGGAAAGTGGCTGACCATATTCACCGCCAATCGGGAAATATTTACCAGGGAAGAGAGAAAAGCCATCAGGGAATCCGAGGGGACCCTCCGACTCGGAGAACGGATCAAGATAAAAATTCCCGTAAGATAACCACCTTGATGAAAGTATAAGCAGAGACCGGCCTTCCGAAACTCCGCGTGCATCTGCCGATGCTGGGAGGAGAACCGAAATACGCCTAATTACTCGTTCATGACCTGTTCTATCTTTTCGTAAAGCTCGGCGGGCTCGAAAGGTTTCTGGATGAAACCCCCAAGACCCTTGCCGTTAAAGCGGGAGGTGGTCTCCTCTTCGCTGTAGCCGCTGGAGAGGATGACCTTTACATCGGGATTTATCTTGCGCAGCTCGCAAAAGGCGTCCTCCCCTCCCATGCGGGGCATGGTCAGGTCGAGGACGATAAGGTCCACGGCATCCGTGTTTTCCCGGTATATCTGCACGGCTTCAACACCATCGGAGGCTGTAAGCACCCGGCAGTTGTATCTCTCCAGGACCAGTTGGCAAACGTTTCTGACCGAGTCCTCGTCGTCCACCACCAGCACGGTGTAGGATGAACTCGCGGAACCCGTTCGGTTTTCTTTGCCGGCCTCCACTGCCTCGGCCTCCGCCACCGGAAAAAGCACCTTGATGGTGGTTCCCCGACCCGCCTCCGAGTAGACCTTGATGGCTCCGGCGTGGGAACGGACTATCCCCAGAACAGCGGCAAGGCCAAGGCCCCTGCCGGTAAACCTGGTGGTAAAGAAGGGATCGAAAATCTTGGACACGGTCTCTTCATCCATGCCGCATCCGTTGTCCGAGACCTCGAGATACACGTAGTAGCCGGAGGGAAGACCCTCGTCAAGGAAGGCCCCGGATAGATACTGCTGGTCAGCTTGCATCACGCCGGTGGTCACGGATATGATGCCGCTCTTTTCACCCAGCGCCTCCGAGGAGTTGGTCACCAGGTTCATGATGACCTGCCTCACCTGGTCGGGGTCGGCGTTGATGCGAGGTATGTTATCGGACAGACGCAGCTTTAAAACAGCTTTCTTCGAGATGGTGTGATTGAGAAGATGCTCCATCTCGGAAAGCAGCGAGTTTACATCAATTACCTCGATTATGAACTTGCCCTTCCCGGAGTAGGCCAGAAGCTGCTTGGTGAGCTCCGCCGCCCGGTGCGCCGCGGTTTCTATCTCCCGCAGCGAGAACCGCGCCGGCGATTCCGCTGGAAGCTCGTTGAGGGCCAGAGTGGCGTTGCCCAGGATGACCATTAACAGGTTGTTGTAGTCGTGGGCGATGCCGCCGGCCAGCACCCCCAGGCTCTCCAGTTTCTGGGCGTGCAGTACCTGGTTTTCCAGGAGTTTCCTTTGTCTCTCCTGGCGGTCGCGCTCAAGTCTTGCATGGAGCACCGGCCCGATGCATTCGCCGATGCGATGGAACAGCTCGAGCTCGCGTTCTTCATAGTCCTTCTGCCGGTTGCCGAGCAAGATAAGTCCCACCGGCCTGCCCTGGTAGAGTAGAGGGGCGGCCATGGCCCTGTTCAGCAGCAGGTTGGTCAGGGAGAGAGGGCCGTCTTCTTCGATAATAACCGGCTTAAGCTCGGTCAACGCTCTTTGTAAAGTGGTCGGCATTTCGGAAGAGGGGATGATGAAAGGCCCATGGTTTTCCTGATCAAGGTCTGATATGTCCCTGATCCGGGCGGCCACCGCCAGCTCGCCGTCTTCGTTTAAATAACCGAAGAGCCCGGAGTCGCTCTCAAAGAACTCCAGCAGAATGAAAAGTATATCGCCGTACACGCTTCCGTCCGGCCGGGCCAGCATGATCTCGTTGACCCGGTTTCTGATGGTAAGCTCTTTCTCCGCCCACTTGCGCTCGGTGATGTCCCGGAAAAGGCCCAAGAGGTACGTCTTCTCGCCGATAGCCTGGGAAGCAGCGCTGATCATTACCGGGACGCGGGCTCCGTCGGCGCGGATTACTTCCATGTCCTGGTTTGTCTCCGGAGATTCCAGGTGGAGCCGCAATCCTTGTTTGGCCTGTTCTTCCAGCTCCGGAGGATGCAGCTCAATAAAGTGAAGGCCCTCTATGTCCTCGCGGGGCATCTGCATCAGCCTCTCCGCCTGCCGGTTGGCCTCCACTATCCGCCCCGTACCAGGGTCGGCAAGAAAAGCGGCGTCGTTCATGTTCTCGAAAAGGCTCCGGTACTTCCTCTCCCGCTCCCGGATGGCTTGCTCGTATTGTTTGCGCTCGGTGATATCGATCACCATGGCGGTGGCGTGCTGGAACTCTCCCTTTTCGTTGTACCTGGGTACTGCGGAGACCAGGCCGTGGAACCAGCCGCCGTCCTCTTTCAGGAA
>CAYQTK010000070.1:0-18419 GCA_964420375.1 uncultured bacterium | reverse complement strand
TTGTTGACCACGATCCCCACCAGCATGACTATGGCCATCATGGACATGATGTTCAAGGTGATGCCGGAGAAGAAAAGCGCCAGGAAGACCCCTACCATTCCGAGAGGAACGGTGACCAGGATGGTGAGGGGATGGACAAAAGAGTTAAGGATTGCCGCCAGAAGCATATAAGTGAGAATTACCGCCAGGACGAACGCGAAAAGGATATGCTTTTGCGTCTCCTGCTGCTCCTGGGCCGTCCCAGCAAACTCGTAATTGTAATCGCCCTGGAATTCCTCCATGTTGCCGAACTTCTTCTGGAGTAGCTGCATGTTTTCGGTCAGGGACTTGTTGGCTATAAAGCAGCGCAATGAAATTGTCCGCCGCTTGTCCTTGCGGGAGATAGATGCCGTGCCCTCGGTCCGCTCAAACTTTCCCAGGCTGGACAACGGCACCATGCCTTTGGGAGTGGCCACCTGGTAGTTCCAAATGTCGCTCTCAGAGTCCCGGCTCGATTCTTCCATCCTGACCTTGATATCGTACTCTTCGCCGCCGACGCGGAGGACCGACGCCTGTTCTCCCTCGATCGAATAGCGCATTATCATACCCATATAGGCGTTGGGCACCATGTACGCGGCCCGTTTGTAGAGCTTCGGCTGAAAGTGGACCTCGTCCTTGGGGATGCGGTAGGTGTTGAACACCGCCCGGAAGTTGCCGGTGGCAAGTATCTTCTCCCGCACCTTGCGGGAGAGCTCGATGAGCTTGTCGTAATCCGGGCCGTAAAGGTTTATGTCAAGGTCGGACTCGCCGGGACCTTCCCGGGCGGTCCTGGTGTAAATCTCGGCCCCCGGTATGCGGGAGAGCGGCTCTTGCAGGTCGTACATGACCTGTTCCTGGGTCCGGGTTCGCTCGGCAAGGTCTGAAAGCCGCACCTTTACCCGAACCTCGTCCAGGCCCGTGTTTTCGCCCCCCGCCTGGGAGGTGAAGTCCTCGAGCTCCGAAACCCGCTCGATAATAACACTCTCGATCTGTGCTATTATCCGGCGCGAGGCCTTCAATGTCGAGCCCTTGGGAAGCTGGGCCTCCACTGTGAACTCTCCCCGGTCGGATGAGGGTACAAACGCGCCGCCGATGTAGTTCACGGCAAGGTAAATCGAGCCCGCGAAGACCAAAAGAGTAAAGAGAATCGTCAACCAGGGATGTCGCAGCACTGGGTGCAGGGACCGGTCATATGCGGCCTGGGTGCCTTCAAAAAGCCGGTTGAACAGGTTGAGCGGAAAATGGAGGATGCGGGTGATCTTAAGCCGCTCCTGCCGGCCTTCAGTGCGCCCCCGGAGCGCCACCGCGCTAAGCATGGGAGTAAGGGAGAAGGAAGCCAGCAGGGAGAAGATGGTGGCGAAAACCACGGTAAGCCCGAACTGGTAGAAAAACTGGCCCACAATACCGCCCATGAAGGCGATAGGCGTAAACACCACTATGTTGGTCCCGCCGGCGGCCATGACCGCGACCGCGACTTGGGTGGTCCCCTTGGTGGCGGATTCGTCCGCGGCAAGGCCCTGCTCCTTTTGGCGGGCGATGTTCTCGAGGACCACGATGGCATTGGCCACCAGGGCGCCGATGGACACACCCAGCGCGCTCAATGTAAGAACGTTGACCGTAAAGTTGAAAGCGTCCATCAACAGGAAGGCGGAGACGATCGAGGTCGGGATAACCACCGCCGCCACAAAGGTGAATCTTAAATCGCGGAGGAACACCCACAATACCAGAGCGCAAAGAAGGACCCCGTAAAAGATGTTGGAAAGAGCGTTGTCCACCGCGTCCCGGATAAACACAGACTCGTCGCTCGCGATTTGAAGCTCGACTCCCGCGGGAAGCTTCTCCCGGACATTATCCTCTATCTCACGGACACCGTCGGAGACCTCGATCACGTTGCCGTCCGAACGTTTGTAGATGTCAAGCAGGACCGCGTTGCCGCCCCTGCCTTCGCCCTTCTTGCGATAGCGGACCAGGGAGTCCTGTTGCTCGCTGCCGTCCTCGATGCGGGCAACGTCGGAGAGCCGGATCACTCCGTGGCGGGGAGCGTTGAAGGTAAGGTTCTCTATTTCCTCCACGCTCTCGGCTTCGCCATTGAAACGAACGCCGACCTCCCGAAGTTCCTTCTCGATGTTTCCGGCGGGAATGTCCAGGTTCTCCTGGCCCAGGGTTTTGACCAGGTCGGTGGGGGTAAGCCCGTACTGGCGAAGCTTTTCCGGCTTGGCATAGACGTTGATCTGTCGTTGCGCGCCTCCCAGCACCTCAACCTTGGCCACGCCGGTTAACTGCGCGAAGTAGTCCTTGATTCTTTCGTCGGCAAGCTGATACAACTCCTTTTCGTTCAGCCGTTCGGAGATCAGGGCCACCTTTACCACCGGCATGGTTAAAGGGTCGAACTTGGCGACCAAAGGGTCTTCAGCCGAGTCCGGTAGTTCCCGCTTTATCTGCTCAATCTTGTCCTTTATGTCAAGCGCCTTGATGTCAACGTCGACCCCGAGGTTGAACCGGACAATAGTGAAAGCATACCCCTCGGAAATCTCCGAGCGTATCTCCTTGATGTCGCTGATGCCGGAGACCTCGTCCTCGATCTTCTTGACCATCTGGCTCTCGATCTCTGCGGGACCGGCGCCAGGATATACGGATATGATCTGCACCAGCGGGATTTCTATCTCCGGGAACAGGTCCACAACCATCCGCTGGAAAGAAACGTAACCCAAGACCACGAACACGCTGATCATCATGATGGTGGTGACCGGGCGGCGGACGAATGCCTTGATCAGGTTCATTCCTCGACCTCCCCGGAAACCTCCCGGACCTTGATGCCGTCTTCAAGACGTGTCTGACCGGTTACAACCACCGGCAAGTCGGGATCGAGACCGCTGACATGGGTGTAGCCTTGCTCGTTTACGGCCTTCACAGTTACTGGGACCCGTACCGCCTCGCCGCCCTTCACCTGGAAGACATAGCTCTTGCCCTCCCGGTCGCGGAGAATGGAAAGGGAATCAATGTAAGTGGCCTCTTCTTTGTGGAAAACGCGGACGCCTGCGGTCACATAGGTGCCCACCTTCAAAACATGGTCCGGGTTGTCTATAAGCAGCTCTACTTTGAAAAGACCGCTTTTGGGTGCGGCACTCTTCGAAAGCCGGTCCACGGTTCCTTCCAGTACTTTTTCATCAACCCGGACGCGGACGGGCTGTCCCTCTTTCATGCCGGCTACATCGTCCTCGCTCAGGTCGGCCATCACCCTTACCTTGTCCACGGTGGCCACCACGGCCAGGGTTTTTTGGGGCCTCACCCGTTCTCCTTCCCTCACGGAAAGTGATATCAGCATTCCGCTGAAGGGGCTGGAAAGGTTTACAGTGGACAGGGCCTGGTCGAGATCGCTCTTGGCCGACTCCATCTTCAGCTTCATCTTGTCTACAGCGTCCCGGGGAACAGCGTCCTGTCGGGCCAGCCGGCGATAGGACTCGTAGTCGCTTTTGGCTTCTGCATAGACTTTGCGGAGAAGCTTGACCCGGGTGGTGTTTTTCGGGTCGTCCTCGTTAAGCCGGATCACCGGAGAAAAAGCGGGGACAGTCTCTCCCACCTTGTACTCGATGGATTCCACCTGCGCCAGGTCGGGAGTGTTAAGATACGCCTCCCGGTCGCCCTCCACCTTGCCGGTGACCTCGCGCCAGACCGAGAATTCGCCTACTGAAACCGCGTCCACTACCACGGGGAAACCCTTCTCCCGGTTTATCTGGGTGATCCCTTCCTTCTTCTCCTTGCTCTTACTCTCGATGGCCCGGATGCGGAAAAAAACCGCCACTCCAACCACAATCACTACCAATACCAGAAGCAGTATCCTTTTCATGGAAATACCCCTTAAAAAGATTAATCGCCCTTTATCAGCTCTTTACTGTTGAAATACCGGGGATGTTCGTTCTTACAGGAATACACATGAACGGAGGACAGACGCCGTCAAACCTTTGCTATCTCTTTGCCGTTCTCTACTTTCAAAAGTTCGAAAAGCAGCCGGATCATGGACTCCACGTTCTTCTTCCTGGCGAACTTTTCCGGCCAGATGATGCCGTTAAACAGGATGCCGTCATGGACTACTCGGAGTATATCGGCCAGTGCGGAAATATCTACGTCTTTTATCTCTCCACGGTCTACGCACGCCGCCAGAAAGCGGGAAAGCTCATGCTCGAACTTCCTGGCAATGGATATCATCCGCTTTCGCACTTCGTCGTCGCGGCCGGCTTCCGTGGCAAACTCGGTCCAGGCCAGAAGGAAAGCCCGCTCCTCGTTCATGTAACGGTGTATCCGGTCCACGAACCTTTCCGCCAGGCTCTCGAAGCTTCCCCCGTTCTGTTCCAAGTCCTCGGCGAGGTCCCGCAAAGCGCGCTCAGCCCACATCTCCACCACCGCCAGGAAAATCTCCTCCTTGCTGGAAAAGTACCAGTAGACGTTGCCCTTGCTGGTGCCGGAAGCTTCAACTATGTCGTTGATGCTGGCCCCGTGGTATCCCTTCGAGCAAAAGCAATCTATGGCCGCATCCAGTATCTGCTGCCTGCGGACTTCCCTGGCAAGCCGTTCCCTGACCAAGACCCCTCCTTCCTCTTTACCGACCGATCGGTCAGTCTAGAAAAGATATAATATCTTTACTCGGCAATGCTGTCAAGATAAAAGCAAAGGGACTTAACTGTTCTTCCCGTTTCGATTAATTGAACCACAAGTGAAACTGGATTAGATTATGGGTTCATGACAGAAAGTGAACGCAGCCGGACGGCAAGTCTTTTCCGTTTTCGAGCACTGCAATCAAGGCGATTCTTACATCCTCTCCTTATCACGGTCTTTCTGGCCGTCCATTTCGGTCTGCTCCTCACAAGCCTCGCCACAACTTCGGTCACCCCGGACGAGGCCGGCCATTTATCAATAGGCTACGGATATCTTAAGACCCTCGAGCCGGGCCGGCTGATACTGAACCCCCCACTGCAACGGAGCATCGCAGCATTGCCCTTGTTCTTCCGCTCCGTAAAGTTCGATGTCGAATACGTACATGAAGAGGGCACGGACTTCTGGCGCAGCGGCGAAAGATTCAAGGACCACAACCGCGGGAACTTTCACAGCCTGTTCATGAGCGGCCGGTTTGCGGTCTGCATTCTCTCCTGCCTTACCGCTCTTCTGGTATATACCCTCGGCAGACAAATCGCGGACAGGTTCGCAGGGCTCTTGTCAATGTTTCTTTATTGCCTCTCCCCCACCGTGCTTGCCCACGCAGGCCTGGTTACGACCGACCTGTCAGCCGCCATGGCCGGCCTGGCCATGGTGTGCGGCATACTTCATTACCGGTCCCGCCGGACCCTGCCGACTCTTGTCCTGGCAGGCGCGGGGTTCTCTATGCTTTTCATAACCAAGTTTAATGCAGTGATTTTCTTTCCTTTCGGAATATTCCTTCTGGTCCTGCCTTTCAAGTCCGCGGGCCTGGAAGAGACCGATCCGTCTGATCCTCTCCAGGCAGCACTTGATATCATCGTCATTCTTTCCATCTCCTGGCTGATCCTTTGCGGGTCTTACATGTTTGAGGGAGTATTCGACAAGCCCTCGGAGCTTGCCCTGGAATCCGGGCTTCTGGGATGGATCGGCTCTCTGCCGGACTGGATCCGGCTGCCCGCGCCCGCGGCTTATATAAAAGCCCTGGACATGCAGCTCTCCGACGTACTGAGCACACACCGGGTGTATCTGTTCGGCCTGAGGGAGCCCTCATTCTGGTACTTCCCGGCCTGCATTTTGTTCAAGGCTTCCTTGCCAATGCTTTTATTATTCATCACGGGAATCATCGTGCCGGGCCGGAAGAGACTGGTGTGGACCGCCTTTCCGGCGCTTTTCTTTATCCTTGCAATGAGTACGGCGGTCAACAAGCAAATGGGCATAAGGATGGTTCTGCCCGCACTGCCCTTTATGTTCGCGTGCGGAGGATGCGCAATTGTTTTCTTATGGAACACAAGCTCTATCCCACGTAAAAAAGCCTTTTTCCAGGCGCTCATCATCGCAGCTCTTGTATGGCACTGTGCTTACGCGTTACTTTCCTATCCTCATTATATATCGAGCTTTAACCTACTCGCCGGAGGACCCGGCCTTTCCCATCACGGTCACCGCTACCTTGCCGATTCCAACCTCGACTGGGGACAGGACTGGATCAGGCTCGAACACTGGCAGAAACGGAATAACGTGGAGTCACTATCACTGGCCCACTTCGGCATCGTGGACCCCGCAATCTACGGGGTTACGTACACCAAGGACCATTGCAGGTTGAGACCCGGTTATCTCGCGGTAAGCGCCAACCTCGTGCTCGGAGTCGACCCTTTCTGGAGAGATTGTTACACCGTACTCCAAGACAGGGAACCCTTTGCCAAGGCGGGAGCCTCGGTGTGGATTTACAGGATCAAAAAATGAATTTCGCCGTTATATTAAGCTGTTCCATGTGGATGAATCCCGCTGAAAGACCCGGTCATTTTTTAAAAGATTTTTAAATGAAGGCTGTTATGTGCGCAGTGGGCAATAGAGGCCGTAAAGCGAATAACGGAAGTCTTCGGTTTTCTTTGCAAACCGGCAAGGTGTATGATAACCTATTGAAAAACAAGCAAGCGAGGGTGGCGGAACCGGCAGACGCGCTGGACTTAGGATCCAGTGCCTTAGTGCGTAGGGGTTCGAGTCCCCTCCCTCGCACCAGTTTTTCCCGCAGTATTATATAGTGCCTGTTGCGAAACGGAGGTTTAATTTACTTTTGCGGCGCTGTCTTGGAGTGCGGCAGCAAGCTGTCCGCTTTTTCCGCCGGGAAGCAAGCTTCCCGGAAATGCGCTCCACAAAAGGCCCACAGTTTACCAGGCGCCTTGTCCGGCACAGGCAGGCGGAACGCACAGGCAGGCGCACTCCGAAAACGGAGTTTTCGCAACAGGCACTATATACTATACTCTGCCGGAGAGGCGGGTTGTATAGTCCGTTTCAATCTTTAAAATCAGGACGGAAAGGAAAGGTTTAAGAGGATGAAGGTAGAAGTCGAAGAGTTGTCCCCTGCAGTCAGGCGTTTGGACATCGAGATTCCCGCGGAACAGGTGGATGACGAGATTGAAGAGCAGTTCAAGGAAGTTCAAAGCAAGGCCCAGGTGCCCGGCTTCCGGCCCGGCAAGGTCCCCCGCAAGATACTGGAACGCCGCTTTCGAAAACAGATCTATGAGCTGACCATGGAAGAGCTTGTCAAGCAGACCCTGGAGACCGCCATGTCCAGGAAGAGCATCAAGCCCCTGGTCGAGCCTGTAATAGACCCTTCCGAGCTCGCGCCCGGCGAGCCCTACAAGTACTCGGTACACGTGGAGATAAAACCCGAGATCGATCCGGTGGACTACAAGGGCATCGAGGTCTCCCACAAGGACGAAGAAGTATCCGAAGAAGACGTGGACAGGGCCATCTCCTCTTTTCAAGAAAGCGCGTCAACCATCAAGGAGCCGGACGAAGACAGACCGATACGGGAAGACGATGAAGAAGTCACCGTAACCATAACTGCAAAAGACCAGGCAGGAGAAGTACTGATCTCCGGCGAGGAAGATGAGGTAGATCTCTCCGATGAACATTGGATACCTGGCCTGGCAGATAAGCTCGTGGGAAGGTCCAAGGGCCAGAACCTCGTGTTCTCCGAGTATTTCCCCCAGAAGGATGATGATGATGAAGAAGAGCTTCTTTTTCCTGAAGAGTTTGCCGGAAAAACGGCATATTTCGAGATCAAGATAGAAACCATAAAAGAAAAGATTCTGCCCGAGCTTAATGACGATTTTGCACGGGAGTATACAAAGCATGAATCAATGGAAGAGTTGCGTGAATCCATAAAAGAGAGCCTTATGGAAAGAACGACTCAGCTTAACCAGGACCGGATGCAGGAGGCGGTGGTGAACAAGATACTGGAGAACAACCCGGTCGAAGTTCCGCCCACCCTGGCAAAAGAAGAGGCCAAGCGGCGAGGCCGGAGATTTTTCAAGCAAAGATTGGGCAAAGAGGTCTCGGAAGATGAGCTGGAAAGTGTTCTGGGAATGTTCCAGCAGGAGGCGGAGCGGACATACAAAATCACGTTTCTGGTAGAGGCCATCGCCGACAAGGAAGGAATCGAGGCCACAGAAGAGGAAGTGGAAAAGAAGATCATACGTGAGGCGGAGATGTCGGGGATTCACCCGGACAAGTTCAGAGACCGGCTTGACGAGCAGACGCGGAAGACTCTCGAGCAGGAAGTGAGGTTGGAAAACACTCTTGATTTTCTGGTCCGGGAAGCTAATATCAGTGATAAGAAAGAAGAGAGCGGGCCGGAGCCTGATGAAGAGCCGGCCGGTGAAGCAGTAACAGAGGAGAGTTAAGTTTTCATGACATTAATACCTATGGTGATAGAACAGACGCCGCGCGGTGAGCGGGCTTATGACATATACTCGCGGCTATTGAAGGACCGCATCATTTTTATCGGCACCGGCATCAACGACGAAATAGCCAACCTCATCATTGCCCAGCTTCTTTTCCTGGAGTCCGAGGACCCGGACAAGGACATCAACATGTACATTAATTCTCCCGGCGGTTCGGTGACCTCGGGACTGGCCATTTACGATACCATGCAGTACGTAAAGCCTGACGTGAGCACTCTCTGCATGGGCCAGGCGGCCAGCATGGGGGCCTTGCTTCTGGGTTCCGGAGCCAAAGGCAAAAGGTATGCCCTTCCCCACTCCAGGATACTGATCCATCAGCCCATGGGCGCTTTCAGCGGCCAGGCCACTGAGATCGACATCCATGCCAAGGAGATACTCAAGCTCCGGGAATGGATCAACCATGTGCTCTCCATTCATACGGGCCAGGACATGGAGACCATCACAAGGGACACGGAAAGGGACTACTTCCTGGATGGAGAGGAAGCAGTGAAATACGGCCTGGTGGATGAAGTGGTGGACATGCGGAAACAAAGCTCCAAGTAAGACCTGCCCCTCTCTTAGGGGTTTAAGAAGCGGGCGGGAACAGCAACACGAAACAGACATCCTTGATAATAAAAGTCAGGGTTTTATGAATTTGAAATAGGTAAGACACAACCTTATTTGAGAGGTGAGGGCCGTGGCGAAGAAAAATAATAATAACAGTAGCGATGGAACAAGCGGAGGAGGCTCTATAACATGCTCCTTTTGTGGAAGGAGCCAGAAAGAAGTCAAGAAGCTTATCGCCGGGCCGACGGTTTATATCTGCAATGAGTGCATTGAGCTGTGCAACGACATCATTGCGGAGGAGCGCGAGAAAGAGCGCGAGTACTATACCGGCAGAGGGAAGCTTCCCACTCCCAAGGAGATCAAGGAGTTCCTTGACGAGTACGTGATCGGCCAGGAAGATGCCAAGAAGACGCTGGCGGTGGCGGTTTACAACCACTACAAGCGGATTTACTCCATGGGCATGGGAGGAGACGTCGAGCTGCAGAAATCCAACATCCTGCTGGTCGGTCCCACCGGCGTGGGAAAGACCCTGCTGGCCCAGACACTGGCCCGTTTCCTGGACGTTCCCTTCACCATTGCCGACGCGACCTGCCTCACCGAGGCCGGCTACGTTGGAGAGGACGTAGAGAACATCATAGTAAACCTGCTCCGGGACGCGGACGACAACGTCGAGCGCGCCGAGCGCGGCATAGTTTACATTGACGAGATCGACAAGCTCTCCCGCAAGTCGGAAAACCCCAGCATCACCAGGGACGTCTCCGGGGAGGGCGTGCAGCAGGCGCTCTTAAAAATTATCGAGGGAACGGTGGCCAATGTTCCTCCCAAGGGAGGAAGAAAACATCCTCAGCAAGAGTTCCTCCAGGTGGATACCTCCAATATCCTCTTTATATGCGGCGGGGCCTTTGTGGGTATGGACAAGGTCATCGAACAGAGGGTCTCCCGCCAGGGCATGGGATTTGGAGCGGACCTGAAATCAAAGAGCGAGAAATCCATCGGCGAGATACTGGCCCAGATACAACCCGACGACCTGATCGGCTATGGTATGATCCCCGAGTTCGTGGGGAGGATACCGGTGGTGGCAAGCCTCAACGAGCTGGGGGAGAACGACCTTATCAGTATCCTGGTCGAGCCGAAGAACTCCCTGGTCAAGCAGTATAAGAAGCTCTTCGAGCTCGAGAACGTAAAACTCAAGTTCTCCGAAGGCGCGCTCCGCGAGATCGCCAAGGAAGCCATCAAACGGGGCACGGGCGCCCGCGGGCTCCGCGCCATCCTCGAACGCAACATGCTCGAGGTCATGTACAAGATTCCCAGCGAGCGCAACATAAGGTGTTGCGTTGTCAACGAAGATGTACTAAAAAAGGGTGACGAGCCCATACTTGAACTGGAGAAAGAGGCTGAGATTGCCTGAATCAAGTAAAACATATATGGGGGTAATCCATGTTTTTTAAAAATGAAGACAACTTAACAAGCGATTCCGATAATAATAAAAAAGTGATGCCGCTCCTGCCCTTGCGGGACGTGATCATGTTCCCGTACATGGTGCAGCCGCTGTTCGTGGGAAGGGAGAAGTCCATAAGCGCCCTGGAAGAAGCCATGAACAATGACAAGGGGATACTGCTCGCCGCCCAGCGCAGCGCCAAGACCAACGAGCCGACCCCTGACGACATCTTCGAGGTGGGAACCATCGGGACCATCATTCAGCTTCTGCGGCTGCCCGATGGAACGGTCAAGGTGCTGGTGGAAGGCAAGAAGCGGGCCCGGGTAAAGAAGTACCTTCCCCGTACCGACTTCTTCCAGGTCGAGGTCGAAGAGATCCCGGAGAACATCGCAAGCTCGGTCGAGGTCGAAGCCCTGCTCAGGTCCATTAATACCACTTTTGAAACCTACGTGAAGCTCAACAAGAAGATCCCGCCCGACATGCTGGTCCACGTCTCCAGTATCGAGGATCCGGCACGGCTGGCTGACACCATCGTGGCACACCTGACCCACCTCAAGCTGGAAGACAAGCAGGAGATACTCGAGCTGGAAGACCCCACCCAGAGGCTGGAAAAGCTCTACTCGCTCATGCAGGGGGAGATCGAGATACTCCAGGTTGAGAAGAAGATCAAGTCCCGCGTCAAAAAGCAGATGGAGAAGACCCAGAAAGAGTATTACTTGAACGAGCAGATGCGGGCCATCCAGAAGGAGCTCGGCGAGAAAGACGACTTCAGAAACGAGATGCAGGAGTTGGAGGAGAAGCTCCGCAACAAGGACATGCCCGATTTCGCACGGGAGAAAGTCGAGAAAGAGATCAAGAAGTTCAAGATGATGTCTCCCATGTCAGCGGAAGCCACCGTAGTCAGAAACTACATCGACTGGATGCTGTCGCTGCCGTGGAACGAGTTAACCGAAGAAAAGATCGATATACCCGAATGCGAGAAGGTGCTTGACGAGGACCATCACGGACTTGAAAAGGTAAAAATCAGGATCGTGGAGTACCTTGCCGTCCAAAAGCTGGTGGGCAAGCTGCGGGGACCCATACTCTGCCTGGTGGGGCCGCCGGGCGTGGGCAAGACCAGCCTTGGAAAGTCCATTGCCAGGTCTACGGAAAGGAACTTCGTTAGGATAAGCCTCGGAGGCGTGCGTGACGAGGCTGAGATAAGGGGACATCGCAGGACCTACATCGGCGCCCTGCCCGGCAAGCTGATCCAGGGAATGAAGAGAGCCGGAAGCAATAACCCGGTGTTCCTGCTTGACGAGGTGGACAAGCTCTCGTCCGACTTCCGCGGAGACCCCAGCTCCGCGCTCATGGAGGTCTTAGACCCCGAGCAGAACTATATGTTCCAGGACCATTACCTGGATTGCGATTACGACCTCTCCCACGTCATGTTCGTCTGCACCGCGAACCAGTTGAACACCATTCCGCCAGCCCTCCAGGACAGAATGGAAATACTCCGCATGGAAGGCTACACCGAGATCGAGAAGCTCCAGATAGCCACTGGCTGGCTCATCCCCAAGCAGAAGGAAGAGCACGGTCTTACTGACGTGGACCTGGAGATCGCAGAAGAAGCCATACTGGACCTGATCCGTTATTACACCAGGGAAGCCGGAGTCAGAAACCTGGAGAGAGAGCTGGCCGGCATCTTTCGCAAGATCGCCCGGCAGGTGGCAAAGGAGGAAGAAGAGAGTCCCTGTATCCGGGTCAACAGCGATAACCTGGCCGACTACCTGGGAGTGAGAAAGTTCGAGCTTACCGAGTGCGAAACCAAGGACCAGATAGGCGTGGTCAATGGGCTGACATGGACCGGTTACGGCGGGTCCATCCAGACGGTCGAGGTTTCGGTGGTCCCCGGCAAAGGCAAGGTCAAGATCACCGGCAACCTCGGAGACGTCCTTCAGGAGTCCGCACAAGCGGCCATTTCATACATCCGCTCCCGGGCCGACCACCTGGGTCTGGACAGAGAGTTCTATCAGCACAACGATATCCACGTCCACCTCCCCGAGGGAGGACAGCCCAAGGAAGGGCCCTCCGCCGGGATCGCTCTGGCCACCGCAATTGCTTCAGCATTTATTCACGCACCCATCAAGTGCGACATCGCCATGACCGGAGAGATAACCCTGCGGGGAAGGGTCCTCACCATCGGCGGAATAAAGGAAAAGCTGCTTGCCGTACAAAGAGCGGGCCTTAAAAACGTGATCATTCCCAAAAGCAACCAGAAGGACATACCAGAAGTTCCGGAAAGGATTACCAAGGACCTGAACATAGTCTACGCCGAGCACATGGACGAGGTCCTGAAAAAAGCCCTGGTAGACGGAGAAGAAATCATGAAAAAGGCCATGGAAAGGATCGAGAAGCCCTGCGAAGAGGACAGTGAGAGAGAAAAGTCCGAAATACCCTCCGACTCCGTCACCACCTCTTTGCCTACTAATTGAGATAATTCTTGAAATGAACGGAAAAGCCTCCTGCGGTGTCTGCCGCAGGGGGCTTATTAAATTGGGGACGGATGCTAAAAAGCTTTAAGAAATGCCGTGGCTTTTTGCCTGCTGCGGATCAATCCGTACCACGGCGGGCAAAAACGGGGTAAAAGAGAAAAGTGTCTTGATTTCCTTTTTCCCCTTTGCTATGGTAAAAATATAAGGGATCTACACGAGTTCAGGGGATGTGAACAGAGCATGATTATTCAGTGTGACAAGTGCGGAACAAAGTTCGAGCTTGCAGATGATAAGATAGGAGAAAAAGGCGCCCGGGTACGGTGCTCCAAGTGCAAGAGTGTTTTTACGGTGAAAAAACCGGCTTCCCAGCAGGAACAGCAAGCTCCGTCGCCGCCTCCTCCGCCCGAACAAAAAGAAAAACCCAAGGCTCCGTCATCGTCCCCGCCGGCTGAAGAAGACCCTTTTTCCGACTTCTCTTTTAACGACGACCTGGACTTCAGTGAAGGCGAAGACGATGTGCAAATGAATGACGAGCACGCGGGTCAAAGTGTCCCGCCCCCGCCTGAAGCCGGGGGAGAAGACATGATGGATGACGCGCCTTCCGTGTCTTTCGACAAACCGCCGCCGCCCCAGGAAGAACCCTCCATAGGGGACGACTTCGACTTTCCGGACACTGACATCGATTTTTCCGATGAAAGCGAAACGACCGGCTCACCCGAACCGGCAAATGTACCTCCTCCCCCGGCTAAAGGCGCGGGTGACTTCGCTGACAAAGGCGCAGGCGAGTCTTTCGATGACTTCGGCGATATAAGCTTTGACGAGGAGAGCTTTACCGGGGCCCCAGCCGGCGCCGCCAGCGCCGGCGGCGCTGGAGGAGGAGGAGGAGAAAACCCGGATGTCGAGGAATATGGCAATGTAAGTCTTTCCGACATGGAAGAAGGAGCGGACAAGCCCCAAGGTTTCGAGGATTTTGACGATATGAACTCGGACTTCCAGTTTGACTCCGGGGCCGAAGATGAAGGCATGGAGATGGATGTAGATGATTTCGTCCGGTCTTCCAAGTCACGAGCTCCGGTCAGCGATGATTACGAAGCCAGCATAGGCGAGCCCGAGACTGAAGCCGAAGCACCCAAAAGACCTGTACCGGAAGAAAAAGAACCCCCTCCACCGCCTCCCAAGCCTGCTGTCAGCAAAAGGGCCGTCAAAGAATCCCACGGTCTCCGAAACTTGATTATAGTTCTCATCATACTTCTGCTGGCGATCGGAGGAGGAGGATTCGCTTTTACCAACTCCAAAGGCTGGTTCACCGTGGAACACCTCAAAAACGGAGAGTTCGGAAAGCTCGCCAAGGTCCCTCACAAGTTCATGGTCTACTATGACCTTAAAACAGTGCCCCTGGATGGCGAGCCCCGTATAATAGAGGAGTCGCTTGAATATCAGGAAAAAGTGCAACTCAAAGATGAAAGCTATGCCACCGTCATCTGGGGAGAAGTAATCAACGACACCAACAAAGACATGGACTTCATCTCGGTAAAAATACCGGTGATTGATCCCCAGACAGAAGAAGTTCTTACCGAGAAATGGGGCTACTGCGGAAAAAACTATAGCGCGGACTATTTGGAAAACTACGATAATATAGCAATCGAGCTTAAAATGCACGAAAAGCCGGCGGAGGTTCCCGCAGGGGGGATCTGCAAATTCACCCTGCTTGTTCCCAATAACATCGAATCCGTCAAAAGCGAGTTTACCATTCCCCTGCATAAAATTGCAGTGCGCGGCTACGATTATCCCGGGTCGGAAAAGTCTGTTGATAATCCCTGAAGAGCATATTGATTGTCATGCCATGTTTTCGGAAGACCCATCTCAAGTTGATCCTGAAAAAATCCGCGAGATAACCGACGGCCTGATCAGAGACGTCTCCTGCATACTTGATTCCAATCAGAGGTTTATCCTGATTACCGAAAAGCTCTCTAAAATGTCGCCCCCGGTCATAGTCGAGGTCTTAAAGCTGATACTTGCGCGCGCTACTCATCATGACCCCCGATACCAGGACTTCTTCCAGAACATTGTCGACATCAAGCGGCTCGCCAACCGCCTCGGCATGGGCAAGATGAGCGAGGTCTACACCATTGCCCGCAGAAAATCCTATGAAGAGGTGGTAAGGTACCTGCAAATGATGCCCCCTGCAAAGAGAGCGGGAGTAGACGAAGACATCGAAGAAGACCCCGTATTGAAGGATATCTCATTAGGGACCAAGCGATCCATGGCCCGCACCAGGAATATGGATACATTAAACCGGCTCTGCCAGGAACAAGACCCCATTGTAATAGAGCACCTCTTGCAGAACCCGCGCCTTACCATCAAAGAAGTCGTCAAGATAGCATCCAAGAGACCGACCGGAGAACACATCCTCTGGACAATATACAGGAATAAAAAGTGGATTAGCCACTACATGGTCAAGATGGCGCTCATCAACAATCCTTATACTCCAACCTCCATCTCCGTATCCCTCCTCCATTTCCTCATGGAAACCGACCTGGTGGATGTAGCGGAAAACACCATACTCCACACCACCGTAAGGCGAGCAGCCGTACAGATGATAAAGACCAAAAGGAAATCCGGAAACAAAGGCTGATGCCCGCCAAACGGAAAGACGACAAATGAAGCTCCTTGTTATCTCCGATACCCACGGCCATATCGAGTATGCCCGGCAAGTAATAGGCTCGGAAAGGTGGGACCATGTTATCCATCTCGGAGACAGCGCACTGGACGCAGTAGCACTGGCCACGGAAGAAGGGATAAACCTATTGGCCTTGCGCGGAAACAACGAGTACCCCGACTCCCCCCAATTAGATGACGAGTTGATCTTTGACGCCGATGGGGCCAAGTTCTACGCCGTACACGGCCATGAGCTGGACATGAATCCATGGGACGGAAAAATGGAGCAAGCTCTGGAGGACCTGGTTCAAAAGGCGGAAGAGGCAGGGGCTCGGGTGGCCCTGTTCGGACATACCCACCAGCCGCTGGTGAGGGAAATCCGTGGCATACTCCTGGTAAACCCCGGCGGCATGGGATTGGGAGACAAAAAGAAGACCTATGCAGTGGTATCAGTAAATCAAAAAGGAGAAGTGAACGCCGACATAAAAGAACTCCGACTATAACTGCCCTCCCGTGCAGGAAAAGCTTCCGATTAAAATCTTTCTCGTGCGAGTGACTCCAGTCGCGATTTCCGCCGCACTCATAATATGCTTCGTGCTTACATGAAAAGTCACTAGTGCTCTGTCAAGCGTCTTTCGTCGCTTACAAGACGGATCTTCTTCGTGCGAGCGACTTTTAGCCGCGATATCAGCCGCTCGTACACGATGCGTCAATGCAAGCTTGATAGTCCCATAACAAGCGCACTTTTTTAACCCATGACATAAAAAATACTTGAAATGTCTGATTTTATGGCGCTGGACCTGGACGAGGCGCGCCGGCTGGTTGGCGATTACGTGGAGCATTACAACAACGTGCGGCTGCACAGCGCCATCGGTTATGTTGCTCCGGCGGACAAGCTTCATGGCCGAGACGTGGAGATATTCCAGGAGCGCGACCGCAAGCTGGAGGCTGCCCGTGAGCAGAGGAAACAAAGGCGGCAAGCGGCCCGAACGGCGGCTTGACAACTGGTTCGCGGCTTTTGTACACTTAGCTTGCCGGGTGAAACAGAGGCGGGCGCTGGTGGAGACCAACCCGTCAAGGGATAACCCGGCGGGGCTCATCGTAAGGATGACCGGGCGTGGGATCACCTCCTGCGTCCGCCCTCAAATCTCATCCTTCGATAGACCCCTTATGCCTCAAAAAACTCCCGCCCGAAGGGCGGAAACAAAGGGCGTGAGTATGGCCCCCCGTGCTCACATTTAAAAACCGGGCTTCTCCATTTCCCGCTGAACCAGGACACTTACTTCAATGCGGTGAGGACGGTTCTTTTGCCGAACCGAATGGCTGCCGGCGGGGTTTGAATTAAAGATGGTGTTACGTTATAATTCATCCCCCAATAATCATGGTTTTTAAAGGAATGTCCGGGACAGGAGCGATCAGAGAGTTCTATACCGAAATCTTGCGGGGGCGCAGTTTTTTGTTGATTATAGTTTTGTCTTTTTGCGCTCTCTCAATCGTTATTGCCTTCCCCGTTGCCGGTGCTTCTTCAGGCCAGGTCATCTTTCCCGGCAGGGCTCATCCTCGCGTATCCCGGGATATCATCCGCGCTTATAACCACGCCCTGGAGAGGGAGTACGACAAGGCCCGGCAAATCTGTCTCGAGCTGGGCCGTTCTTTTCCGGACAACCCTGCCGGACCCACCGGCGAGATGGTGCTCTACCAGGTGATGATGCTCGAGAATGACGACTTCCAGTTCGATGAACGTCTGTGGGACGCTGCCGAGCGCGCCGAGTCTGCCACGCGCCGGTTCGAGAAGAAGGCGGACAAGACCGACTGGTACTACACCCTTCTAGGCGCGACCTACGGCATAAAAGGTATCTATCACCTTCGCAGGCAGGAGTACCTGGCAGGGGTATATCTCGGCATTACCGCGCTTCGCTACATGAAGACCGCGAAGGAGATGAACCCGGAAAACTACGAGGCCCGGATGGGCATCGGCCTGTATCTTTACTACCGTTCCGCGTATGCCCGTTTGATACCCGTTCCCTGGCTGGACAAGCGGGAGGAGGGCATAGCCGAGGTCAAGCTCGCCGGTGAAAAGAGGGATTACTTAAACGAGGTCAGCAGGATAGCGCTTTATTACATTTACTTGAACGAAAAGGACTATCAACAGGCCCTCTCTTACATGGACGGTCTCATCGAGGAGAGACCCGGCTTTCCGATCTTTTATCAGCTCGCCGGCCGGGTGCTCCTGGAGAAAGGGGATTATAAAAAGGCATACTCTTACTATGACCGGATGAGACGGATTGACCCTTCTCTGTATCTGCCCTACTTCAAGCTGGGCGAGTGCTCCATGGAAGCGGGAAAAGACGGGGAAGCCCGGAAATGGCTGGAAAAGTTCTTCCAGGTCCTGGGCGACCGGGAGAGCACCCACCGCGAGCCCGCCCGGAAGTACTTGAACAGACTGAAGCACAAAGGCGATTGAGCGTCCGTCGGCGGGCATCTCCTGGTGTTCTGTCAAGGTTTTTCGTCGCTTACAAAAAGCAGTCCTTTTGTGCGAGCGACTTTAGTCGCGACTTAACTCGCTCGCACGCAACTTATAGACTTTAGTGTGATCCGCTACTAGCTCGTGCTTGTTGCGAAACTCCGTTTTCGGAGTGAGCCTGCCTGTGCCGGACACGCCTGCCTGTGCGGACACGCAGACAGGGCAGACAGGAAAGCTTGCTTTCGCTTTCATAAGTTCCGGCTTGCCGGAACTTACAAAAAGGCGTCTCGTAAACTGTGAGCCTCTTGTGAAGCGCATTTCCGACAATCAAGCTGCCGCACTCCAAAACAGCGCCGCAAAAGTAAATTAAACCTCCGTTTCGC
>CAYQTK010000069.1:0-18524 GCA_964420375.1 uncultured bacterium | reverse complement strand
TAAACTATCCCGCTCAGCCGGCAAAGCCCAGGGAAATGGAGAATTACGTTATTAAACGGGCTTCACGGATTCGGTCGGTTCCTCTGGTGAATATCAGGGACGCCATTACGCCCCGTTTCTGGATTCCGGGAAAGAAGTTCGACCGCTCAGCAAGAAACAAGTATTTCCTGGACGATCCGGAAGAAGCGCACCTTGACGAGACAGGATACCGCATAGTGGCGGAAGAAATTTTCCGGGAATTGACGCAGCGGAATCTGCTGGAAGACGCCAAGGCAGAGCATAACGACTGACGGTCGCGGACAGATATACGGCTTGATACGGGTTGCGGTTTTTACACCGCGGCCAGGGAAAGTCTGGCATTGAACTTAATATGACAGAGCATGAGTGGTTTCCGGCAAGTCATCCACGTCAGGTCTCCTCTTGATCGAGATAGCAGAGTTCGGGGACCTCGTCGATGATGCCCGTTTCCTGGCAGTCCTCGAAGAACCTCTCCAGTCCCTGGAAGTGCTCGGGTTTGAGCACGTACTCGATATGGTTCCATAGCCGATGTATCATCGGCCTTTTGATCCAGTCATATCCTTCCATGAGGAGGGCAAGGCGGTTCCAGTCCGAGCTTGACACCTGGATGGCCTGGCGGAGCATGCGACAAAAAAGCATGATCATCTCTTCCTTTTCCCGGAGCGCCTGCCTCCTTATCGCCCACAGGTAATAGATCATTGGCTCCTTGGTGTAATGTCCCCACAAGTCGCCGATGTCGTAGACGTAAGAGTACCTTGCCAGCACCCGCTCGCGGAGGGCGGGGTCTCCTTCCAGTACGAACGACTCCGCGGGGCCCCACCCCTCTATGTACTGGTTCTGGTACTGGAGGTAATTCTCCAGCACTACCCTTATTATGGCCGCAGAGGTCAACGCTCCGTTCTGCAATGAAACGCTCATCTCGTCCATGTCTTCGAGGAGCATATCGGAGAACAACAGTATCTCCCTCACATGCCGCCTGGCCGCATACCCCACGTCGGGCAAGACCAGAAAATCATGTGGCCTGCCCGCCAGGCTCAAGGAAGACACCAATGCAACGTCAACTTCGCCTTGATGAAGATACTCCTCCAACTGCGCGGGGGTTCCCGAGAGGAAAAGCCACTGCGGCTTGTTGAATACATATCGGAGCGGGTAAAAATAAGGATACGTCCCCAGAGAAACGTATTCCCCGATTATCAGATTGTCCGCCATGTTCCGTATACTGCTCCTTTAACTGACTGCTCTATTTCACTTTAGCTTTGATAATCCGGATATACAAACGGCGCCGCCAAACAAAGCCGGCAAGCTACAGGCAGTCTCCATCTTGGTTTAAACTTTCGTCGCTTACTATCCTGCCGTCCTCGAGGGCTATCCGGCGGAGGCAGCGGGCGGAGACGTCAGGATCATGGCTCACTATAATCATGGTAGAGCCTTTGCTGCGATTCAACTCGGAGAACAAATCCAGTATGGACCTGCCGGTGTTCTTGTCCAGGTTGCCGGTGGGTTCGTCCGCCAGTACCAGCGCGGGCTCGGCGACCATGGCCCGGGCTATGGCCGCCCGCTGGCACTCCCCCCCGGAGAGCTGGGAGGGAAGGTGCTCCTCCCGGTGAGAAAGACCCACCAGGTCAAGGGCCTGCCGAGCCCGGACGCGGGCCTCCTTCCTTCGAAAGCCCGAGTATAGAAGCGGGAGCATGACGTTGGACAACGCGCTCTGGAGGGGAAGAAGATAAAAAGACTGGAAAACGAATCCGATCTTCCGGCTTCGCAACGCCGCTCTCTGGGCGGACCGCATGGATTTGACGTCCATGCCTTGAAAAACGATTTCGCCCGAGGTGGCCCGGTCCAGAAGACCCATGAGGTGAAGCAAAGTGGACTTGCCCGACCCGGAGGGACCCAGAACAGCGGTCAACTCGCCGGCCCGGAACTCGAGGTCTATGCTGGAAAGAGCATAAACCGGGTCCGGACCTTCAGAGTATACCTTGCTTACACCCGAGAGTTTTATCACCGGAGGCGAAACTTCTCCGGGCATTCCTCTCTCCGAAGACAACCTGCTTACCGGCGGCATGGTCCGGACATATCAAAGGCGGAGTAAAAAGCTTTGCAAAATATGGACCCGAACAAGTGCTGACTCCCGTTCACATTGCAGTGACCCGCATGACTTCCTCGAAAGTGGTGATGCCTTCGCCCAGCTTCTTGATGGCGCACTCCCTGAGAATCATCATGCCGTCCTCCACCGCCGTCTTCTGGATGCGCTGCGACTCGGCGTTCTCCCGGACAAGACCCATGATCTTGCTGGTTACCGGAAGAATCTCGAATATGCCGGTCCTGCCCAGGTAGCCGGTCTTCCGGCAGTCCACGCAGCCCGCGCCGTAGTATGCCCGGACCTTCTGGTTCTCGTCCTTTACCGGGATGTGAAGCGCGCGCAGCTCGTCAGCTCCCAGGGACGTCTCCTCTTTGCAGTGCGGACATATCTTCCTTACCAGCCGCTGGGCGATGACCCCCACTACGGTGGATGCTATAAGGAAGCTTTCCACCTGGAGCTCGGAGAGCCGGTTAATGGCGGATGAAGAGTCGTTGGTATGAAGCGTGGACAGGACCAGGTGGCCGGTCAAGGCGGCCTGGATCGCATTGGCCGCGGTGTCCCCGTCTCTTATCTCGCCGACCATTATGACGTCGGGGTCCTGGCGGAGGATGGTCCGCAGGGCGGACGCAAAGGTGATATCCGCCTTGGGCTGGATGCCCAGTTGGTTGAAGTCCTCGTACACCATCTCGATGGGGTCCTCGATGGTGACGATGTTGATATCGGGAGTGGAGATGGCCTTGAGCGCCGAGTAAAGGGTCGTGGTTTTACCGGAGCCGGTGGGACCGGTGACCAGGATCATTCCGTGGGGTCTGCTTATAAAGTCCTTGAACTGCTCGAACTCCTTCTGGAAGAAGCCCAGGTCGGAGATGTCCTGGAGGAGCACGTCGGGGTCGAAAATCCTTACCACCACTTTTTCTCCAAAAGCCACCGGCAGAGTTGACACGCGCAGCTCGACCTCTTTGTCGCGGTACTCCGTCTTGATCCGCCCGTCCTGCGGCCGCCGCTTTTCCGCGATGTCGGTGCGCGCCAGCATCTTGATACGGGAGACCACCGCCTGGTGGACGACCTTGGGCACCCGGTGGATATCGTGCAGGATGCCGTCGATCCGAAGTCTCATCAGGCTGTGGTCCCGCTTGGGCTCGATGTGGATATCGGAGGCCCGCTGCTCGTAGGCGTACCGGAAAAGATGCTCCACCGCTTTTACAATGGGCGCATCGTCAGCCTCGAACCCCTCCGGCTTCATGGCCACGAACTGCTCGAGGTTCTGGATTTCCATTCCCGGCTTCAACTCGCGTTCCGCCTGGACCACCGACGACCGGAACCCGTAGAACTCGCTGATGATCTTCCGGATGTCCGATGGGGTTGACAGGACCAGCCGGAGAGGACGGCCCTTTGCCTGCCGGATCAGAGACTGGCCTTCCTCGTCAAAAGGATCATCCACCGCGAAGACAATGACATCGTCTTCCTCGGCAATGGGGACCATGCGGTGACGGCGGGCGAAAGGCCGGGTGATGGTCTGGGTGACAAGCTCCATGTCAAGCTTCATGGGGTCTATCTTCACGAACTCCATGTCAAGCTCTTGGGCCAACGCTTCGACTATCCTGTCTTCGATCAGTATCTTGCCGTTGCTCTCGGGAATGGGAAGCTGGAAGCTTGCCAGGACCTCGATAGGAGAAAGGTTGGCCTGGAGCCCCTGCCTGCCCTGGCCGGTAAGGCGGGTCTCGTCAAGCTCCTTTTGAAGACGCGCCCGCTGAGCACGCTCCTTGACCATCACGTCCTTCTTCTGGTCATTACTCAGCAGGCCCTCCCGCACCATGAGGTCGGTGAGACCCTCCATGTCGATAACCTTGCGTTCCTTGATGCCGGCTTTCTTCTCCTGCCCGCTCGCTGTTTCCATGGTCTTCTCCTTGGATGCTCGAACCGCAAGCGCGGCTATAACCCGATCTCGCTTTTCAGCTTCCTGGTCATCAGGTCCTTGACCGCCATCTTGGGCGATTTCTCCGCGTAAAGAACGAGATGTATCTGTTCCACTATGGGCATGGTCACTTCCATTTTCTGAGAGAGCCTGTAAACCGTGACCGCGTTCTTTACGCCTTCAGCCACACTCTTGGTCCTGTCGAGTATCTCGTTCAAGGTCATGCCCTGCCCGATCTTGAGCCCCACCTGCCGGTTTCGGGACAGGTCGCCGGTACAGGTCAGCACCAGGTCGCCGAGGCCCGCCAGTCCGGCGAATGTCATCGGGTTCGCCCCCATGCGGACCCCCAGCCGGGCGATCTCCGCCAGTCCCCGCGTGATGATGGCCGCCCGGGTGTTAAGTCCGAGATCCATGCCGTCGGCTATGCCTACTGCTATGGCCACCGGGTTCTTTACCGCACCTCCCAGTTCGACCCCGATAACGTCGGTCTGGGAGTATATCCGGAAAGAGTCGTTGGACAGAGCGTGCTGGACCTCTTCGGCCACACGGATGTCATAGCTGGCCGCGGCTACCGCAGTGGGAACGCCTGCGGCAACCTCCTTGGCGAAGCTGGGACCGGACAGCGCTACAATGTTACGGGAGACATCTGCGGGCACAACCTCCTGGATCACCCCTGTCATGGTAAGGAGTGAGTCTTTCTCTATGCCCTTGCTCGCGGAAACCAGGAAGGCGTCCCGCGGAATGTAGGCCGAGGCATCGCTCATCACCTTGCGGACGACATGGGAAGGCGACACCGAGATGACCATCTGGGCTTCGGACAATGCCTCCTCCATGTCGGTAGTAGCGAAGACGGACTCGGTAAGCGCCACACCGGGAAGGAACTCCGGGTTCTCGTGCCGATCGCGGATGGATGCCGCGACCTCGGGCTCGTAAACCCACATGTTCACCTCGTGCCCGTTTGCTGCACTGAGCTGGGCAAGCGCAGTTCCCCACGCGCCGCCGCCGATAACGCATACCTTCATCGCCCTGTAAACTTCTCCTCTTTGCCTCTCAAAATAGCTTATTTGCTCCCCTGCCGCAACCGGCAACCATCGCGTAACTTTGAGGCTTAAAAGGCATGCCTTGATCTCCGACCTCCATGATATCCTTTATATTTTGATGCACTGCACTCCGAGCACGATGCTCTTGTTGATTGCGGTCTCCGGATACGTGATAATTAATCGAGACCGAAAAAACATAAGACGAGGGATGAGCCATGGCCAGCCGAATCGAGGTTAAGCATCTTCCCCATATCCGTGACGCACGGGGAGAGGCTGTAAAGAACGGCATCGAGACCGACCTGGGGATCAAGGTCCGCCGCGTGGAGAGCATTGACGTGTACACCATTGACAAAGACATGTCTCCTTACTCGCTGGAGAAGTGCCGAAAGGTTATCTTTACCGATCCCATCACCCAGGAGTCGAGCCTGGACTCTCCTCTTGGCGAGGACTTCGACTGGGCAATCGAGGTCGGCTATCTGCCGGGAGTAACCGACAATACGGGCCGGACCGGCAGGGAAGCCATGGAAGACCTTTTGAAAACCCGCTTTTCCGAGGAAGAGTCGGTCTATTCCTCAGTACAGTACCTGTTGAAAGGGGACCTCGACAAGGAGAGCGTTGACGCAATTGCCGACTGGCTGCACAACCCCCTGATCGAGCGGGTGCACGTCAAGGACAAGGAGCACTTCAAGAACGAAGACGGCATGGACGTGATCGTTCCTCGGGTCACGCTTGCGGCCTCGGACGAGGTCAAGACAGTGAGCCTGGACATTCCCGACGAGGAGCTTCAAAGGCTCGGCAAACAAGGCATATTGGACCGCGTGGAGGAAGACGGCACCGAGGTCCGCCGGGGACCGCTGGCGCTGGGGCTTCCTTACTTGAAGACCATCCGCGACTACTACCGGCAAGAAGGCCGGGACCCCAACGACATCGAGTTGGAAAGCCTGGCCCAGACCTGGTCCGAGCACTGCAAGCACACCATATTCGCGGCCCGGCTGGACGAGATCGACTCCATATTCAAGACCTACATCCAGGCGGCCACCCGGGAGATACGAGAAAGCAGGGGCGACTCCGACATCTGCGTGTCCGTGTTCGAGGACAACTCCGGTGTTGTCCGCTTCAACGACGACTGGGACGTCTGCTACAAGGTCGAGACCCACAACAGCCCGTCAGCGCTCGACCCCTACGGCGGAGCCATCACCGGCATTGTGGGAGTGAACCGCGACCCCATGGGCACCGGCCAGGGCGCCCGACTGGTGACCAACATGTACGGCTTCTGCTTCGGAGACCCCTTTTACAGCGGAGAGCCGCTCTACCGGGCCAAGGGAAAGCGAGACCCGGTGCTCCATCCCAAGGTCATCTTCGAGGGTGTGCGCGAGGGTGTCGAGCACGGCGGCAACAAGTCGGGCATACCCACGCCATGGGGATTCATCCTCTTTGACGACCGGTACATGGGAAAGCCCCTGGTGTTCGTGGGAACCGCGGGACTTATCCCCCGACGCCTCCACGGCAAGGGCTCTCACCAAAAGTCAGCCCGGCCCGGAGACATGATCGTCATGGCCGGCGGCAGGGTAGGAAAAGACGGCATCCACGGGGCGACCTTCTCCTCGGAGGGGCTCCACGAGGGGAGTCCGGCGTCAGCGGTCCAGATCGGAGACCCCATCACCCAGAAAAAGATGCATGACGCCCAGATCGAGCTCCGCGACAAGGGGCTTTACAACTCGGTAACCGACAACGGCGCCGGCGGCCTTTCCTGCTCGGTCGGCGAGATGGCCCGCGAGTGCGGAGGCTGCCGCGTCGAGCTCGAACGCGTACCCATCAAGTACCAGGGACTGCTCCCCTACGAGATATGGATATCGGAAAGCCAGGAGCGAATGACGTATGCGGTGCCCCCCGGGCACATCCAGGAGTTCCAGGAGATAATGAAGCGACACGACGTGGAAGCCACGGTCATCGGACAGTTCACCGACTCGTCCAGGTGCCAGGTCCGGCTCCACGACAACATGATCATGGACATGGACCTCGATTTCCTCCACGACGGACTGCCCCAAATGGAGCTTTCCTCGAAGTGGTCTCGGGACCTTCCAGCCGAGCCCGAGATTTCTGACAAGCCCGACTACTCCGGCGAGCTCGCGGACATGGCGGCAAGGCTGAACCTGTGCTCCCGCGAGTACGTGGTCCGGCAGTACGACCACGAGGTCCAGGGCGGAAGCGTGATCAAGCCGCTCACCGGCGTACACAGCGACGTCCACCAGGAGGCCGCGGTAACCAGGCCCATACTCGATTCCATGTCGGGAATAGCGCTGGCAAGCGGAATCCATCCCTCCTACGGAGACATAGACACCTATGCAATGGCCCAGTGCGGCATTGACACTGCAATAAGGAACGTGATCGCGGTGGGAGCGGACCCCGACAGGACCGTGATCCTCGACAACTTCTGCTGGTGCTCGTCTGACGAGCCGGAAAGGCTGGCCCAGCTTAAAAGAACGGCCCGGGCCTGCTATGACACCGCAATAATCTTCGGCACTCCCTTCATATCCGGCAAGGACAGCATGTTCAACGACTTTAAAGGATTCGACGGAGACGATAACCCCGTCAAGATATCAGTGCCCCCTACCCTGCTTATCTCCAGCCTGGGCATAGTGCCCGACGTCAAAAGCTGCGTGTCCATGGAGCCCAAGGTCAAGGGCGACCTGGTATACGTGATCGGCATGACCCGCGACGAGCTGGGAGGCTCCGAGTACTATGCTTACCGCGGCGAAACGGAAAAAGGCGAGAAGTACATCGGCTGGAAAGTCCCCAAGGTCGACCCGGAAAACGCGCGCATACGGTACAAGAAAGTTTTCCAGGCCATAAGTGAAGGGGTCCTGGCAAGCTGCACGTCGGTGGGTCCCGGAGGACTGGCGTATGCCCTGGCAAGGATGGCGATGGCTGCCGAGTGCGGACTCTCACTGGACCTCTCCGCACTGCCCTCCGAGTCGAACCTGCCCCCCTACAAGATGCTCTTCTCCGAGAGCATGAGTAGATTCGTCGTCACCATTGACCCCGAAAACCGACACCGCTTCGAAAAAATGTTTGCCGGCGAGCCCGCGGACATGATCGGAAAAGTGACCGATACCGGCGTACTCGCGGCAAGAGCGCCGGGCGGAGGCATGATACTCAACCTGCCCGTCGCCCGCCTCAAAGACGCATACAAAAAGACCCTGGGCTGGTGATCATTTCAATATCCCTGTTGCCGGGTGTGCGACATATTAGTGGTCATTGCCTCCCGCGTAGGGTGGCAACGCCACAGGTTGAAAGCCTCCCCCTGATGTCACATTGGCAATTCCGATGGTGGCTGCCTAAGCCGAAGCAGGTCACATTAGTTCTCTGTCACTCGAAAAAAGGGGAACGGATCCGATGAAGATCGCGGCTAAAGCCGCTCGCACGATTATTTTCTGTTCTCCAAAAAGCTGTTCTCTGTTTTCCAAAAAGCTGTTCTCTATTGCCCAAAAAGCTGTTGACAAGACACTAGTGCACTGTCAAGCGTCTTTCGTCGCTTACAAGACGGATTTTCTTTGTGCGAGCGACTTTTAGTCGCGATATCAGTCGCTCGCACAATATGGATCATTTTAATCTTGACAAGACACTACCCGACTGACCCCCTATCCCCCCATCCGGAGTAATGTTCGTTGTAAAGGATTGATCCCACCTTATTATGCGGGGGAGATGGCGTTGTTTGACAACAACCGGCCTGTGGCTTCGCCACCCGCGCAGTTTCGGGGACAAAACTGCGTGGGCCACCCCCTGATTATTTCAGTATCCCTGTTGCCTTTTTTAATGTCTTGCGCTAATATATCTCTTGTAATTGGGCAGTGCTTTTTCAAGACTGTACTTTAAGGAAAAAGTTTCTGCAGGGAGGCAGAGGGATCGAATCTCTCATGTTGGGAGCGGCTTCACGGCGATATCAAACACATCGCCCGGACATTATTGATTTATGCAGAAATAATGGTACGGGAGGAAGCGCTGGAGCGAATTTATGTCGCGACTAAAGTCGCTCGGACGTATCACATTACTTCTACAGAGCACGACAATCAATTTCAAAAGGAGCATTAGAATGAAAAGAAAGGACTGGATGGTTTTCTTGTTTGCGGCCATGTTCGCGCTTATGAGCGCAAGCTCGCTGGTGGTCGTGGGCTGCGGCGGAAGCAGCGGAGGAGGCGGGGACGACGATGACGAGCCCACCCTGCCCAACGTGGGAGGAACAACCTATAACTCCGCGGCAAGTGTTGGAGACCTCTTACAGGTCCAGCTCAACCTGCAAAGCAACCCTCCACAGTACAGCTACCTGGGACTGGAAGGAGAGATGAAAGGAGAGACCGACCAGGGAACAATGACACAGAAGCAGGGATTCGGAACTTATGTGTACACGGTTGACAGGGAGTCAACTTTTGTAGTCTCCATACCGGACTATCTTGCTCTTATAGCTCCGGAAGGAGGCGGGCTTATCGCAGGAGTGCCCCAAGTGGTCTCCGGATTTACGGTCGCGGACATCGAGGGCGAGTACAACTACATATCCATGACTTTCGACGGAGATACTCCCGAGACGCAAATCGGCATCTTCAAGATCGCCGGGCACAACTGGAGCGTATGGGCGGGAACAACAGCGGTTGGTAATTATTTTGCCGCTAAAATCTCTCCCCCTCCCACTCCTGATGACGGCGGCACCTGGGAGCACGCCGGAGGAGGCATCATGCACGTCTTCCGCGATTCCGTCAAAATCGCCAACGCCATGGTACTTCCCTCAACAAACGAAAACGTTTTGGTCATCGACGTCTGCGATCAGGGATCCAGCGGCATACTGCTGGGAATCGAAAGGCAATCAGTGTCCTCCGGAAGCGTCAACGGAACCTATGACGTCCTCGACCCGGAATATGACGAGCTATACACCGCAGAAGTGGGCGGAGAGACTGTTGCCATCAACTATCCTGACGGCACTCAAACCAAAACCATGAATTATAACGAGCCCGGCGATGGTTTCATCGAAGTAGGTTCCAGCGGCGACGACTATGTCCTGGTGAACCCCGACGGCGTCTACTTCGGCGGCAGTTCGGATTCCATCTTCGCTGCTATTGCACAGTAAAAGAGCGTCTCATTAAAACCGCGCGCCCTCCGCCTTTTTCCGGCGGAGGGCGCTTTTTTATATGGTCCGAGGCGGCGTTTGGGTTTGTACTTGCAAACTTTCCCTTAATCTCTCTTGCCATGATCCCGGTTAACAAATATACTGTGCGTGTACGGTCAAGACCGGGGAACGTCCCGGCGAGTTTCCGTACGAGTTAATGCTTTAACAGGAGTATGCCATGGCCGAGGTTTACAAGCTCAAGTACCTTACCGGGCGGAAGCTAAAGGTTTTCCTTACCGCTGCCGATCACATTATCCCGCCGGACGAGGATTCTCCGGGCGGCGGAACCATGCTCAGTGCAGCCATTGTTGACTGGTCCATGTCGCGGCTGGAGCCTTCTTTGCGCAAGCAGTTGCTGGCGCTCATGCTGGGCATCGAGTTCATGGGAATATTCTTCGGGGGCAAGCCCTTTACCAGCAACAGCGAGAAAGCCCGCGACCGGCAGTTGCAATGGCTGGAGTCGTCTCCGGTGTCCAGGCTGCGGATGGGCTTTTTCGGGCTTAAGACCTACACCTCCATGGGCTACTACACCAGGGAGGACGTATGGAAGACCATCGGCTATGACGGGCCTGTGCTTCCTGACCGGCCTTTTTACGACCGGGTGATAAGGTCCTTGTGCAAGGGCGAGATGGAGGTGCAAGAGTGAACAAGCACGAGTACGACGTTGTTATAATCGGAAGCGGCGCAGGCGGCGGCACAGTGGCCGACCGGCTGGTTCCCCTTGCCGAACAGGGCGCCCGCATCGCCCTCATCGAAGCAGGGCCGCATTACAGCCACGAACACTTTACCCAGCGCGAAATCGAGATGACCGGCCTGCTCTGGTACGGCGGAGGATGGCCCATTGAGAACGGGTCCATTACCGTGGCCTCCGGCAAAGGCGTGGGCGGGAGCACCATCATGTATACGGGAGTGACCTTTCGCCTGCCCGACGAGGTCTACGAGGAATGGAATGTTCCCGGCATCAGCAAACAAGACCTTGAACCGCGCTTTGCCAAGCTGTGGGAAGAGCTCAACGTAATCAAGCCCGGCGACGACATGATAAACGACAACAACCGGCTTTTCCGGGAGGGCTGCGAGAAGCTGGGCTGGCCGGTGGAAAAGATCACCCTTAACCTGAAAGGATGCGAGCAGCACGGCTTCTGCAACTTAGGCTGCGCCACCGGGGGCAAACAGGGGACCATGGAGGTCCAGATACCCCGCGCAGTCGAGGGGGGAATCGACCTGGTTCCCAACTGCCGGGTGGATAAAATCTCTGACCGGACCGTGTACGCCACTGTCGATCCCACGCCGCCGGACACTGCGCCCGGACCGTGGCCGGAAGGCGAGACGATAATCAAAGCCAAGCGCATCGTGCTTTGCGCAGGATCGCCTAGCTCTCCCGCCATCATGCTGCGCTCCGGCTTCGGCGAGCAGTTGAAGGCTTTGGGCAGCTTCTTTACGCTCCATCCCGCCCTAACCGTGTACGGCATCTATCCGGAGCCTATCAAGAACTACAAGGGATTCCCCAAAACCTACTATACCCCCAAGTTCTCCGGATCGCACAATTACTTCATCGAGACCGCATTTTACTATCCGTTTGTCAGCACCAAGCACCTCGGCCTGTGGGGCAGGTCATTAAAGGACGTGATGAAGTGTTACCCCCGCTTCATGACCCAGATCATATTAAACC
This sequence comes from uncultured bacterium, assembly GCA_964420375.1. Taxonomy (GTDB): domain Bacteria; phylum RBG-13-61-14; class RBG-13-61-14; order RBG-13-61-14; family DATKZS01; genus CAYQTK01. Next base: position 6,644 of record CAYQTK010000069.1, on the reverse strand, counting down.
ATGACCCCGCGGTGCCGGAGAACAGGATTACAGTGGACAAAAAAGGCGCATGTCACATGCTCTATGAGATCCGCAAAGAGAGCATTGACTCGCTCTGTCACGCCCAGGCGCAAGCCACGCGCATATTCTTTGCCGCGGGTTGCGAAAAAGTCATTATGCCCTGCGCCGACCGCCGAGTTTTCGACGCCGGCGAGGTCGAAGACAACAAGCTCGAGTCTTTTATCTCCCCGAAGAACTTCCTTTCTATAAGGACGCCCCTCTCATCAGCCCATCCCCAGGGGGGGTGTAAAATGGGGACGGACCCCGATTACTCGGTGACCGACTCAGTGGGCCGGGTCCACGGACACCCCTGGCTATATGTAGCTGACGCAAGCCTCTTTCCAAGAAGCTCGCACGTGAACCCCTATCTCACCATAATGGCGCTCGCCGACCGCGTGGCTGAGAACATCAGGGAGACCAGGGACGAGTGGGCGATTTAAGGAAAGACCGTGTTCTATTCTATCCGCTGTTTCAATCGAACAAAGCGTAGCGCACGATACACCACAGCGCCTGGAAGGCGTCCTTTACACCTATCTTCTTGCCCTCGTCATACGTCCGGCCGTTGTAGCTTATGCCGACCTCGAAAACCCGGTAGCGGCGGCGGGCGATCTTGGCGGTGACCTCCGGCTCGAAGCCGAAACGGTCCTGCTTTAAAGGAAGTGACTGGATGATGTCGCGGCGGAACACCTTGTAACAGGTCTCCATGTCGGAGAGGTTCAGGTTGGTGCTCAGGTTGGAAAGAAACGTCAACAGCTTGTTGGCAAGGTAATGGTGGAACAAGAGCACCCGATGGCGGCCGCCCAGAAACCGTGAACCGTAGACAACCTCTGCCCAGTCCCTCTCGATAGGCTCGATAAGATAAAGGTACTCCTCCGGGAAGTACTCCAGGTCCGCGTCCTGGATGATGACTATGTCGCCCCTGCACTCCGAAAAGCCGGTGCGGAGGGCGGCGCCTTTGCCACGGTTTATGTCGTGGAAAACAACCCGCACGCGATCATCGGAAGACATCTCTCTAAGAATATCGCGGCTGCCGTCGGTAGAGCCGTCGTCAACCAGGACGATCTCCTTGTCAACAGGCACGGCCAGGACACGCTCCACTATCTCTTGCAACGTGTCCTTTTCGTTGTAAACCGGCATGACCACGCTGAGCAACGGCATGAATGGACCTCCTGACTGTGAAAATATATTTTATCATGAGACGCGTCAAGATGATAACCGCCCCTTCCTTTATCTTGCGAACAAGCCTTGGTTGTGATAGGTATAACACCTGTTATCAAACCATCGAGGAGAAGAAAAATGAAACGAGACATGTTTAATGAAGACCACCAGATGTTCCGGGAGATGTTCACCAAGTTTCTGCAGCGGGAGGTCGAGCCATATTACGATCAGTGGGAAAAGGACGGCATGGTAAATCCCGACCTTTGGAAGAAGGCGGGAGAGAATGGTTTTCTCTGTCCGTGGCTTCCCGAGGAGTATGGCGGCTCGGGCGCGGATTTTCTTTACTCAGTAGTCATGATCGAGGCTCTGGCGGGCATGGGCTTCTCCGGCTTTGGTGTAAACCTGCATAACGACATAGCAGTGCCCTATATCTGGGCCTTCGGCAACGAAGAGCAGAAGAAAAAATGGCTGCCCGGCTGCTGCACCGGCGAGTACATCACCGCAGTGGCCATGACCGAACCCGACGCCGGGTCCGACCTTCAAGCCATCCGGACCACGGCGGTCAAGGACGGCAACGATTACGTGATCAACGGTCAGAAGACATTCATCACCAACGGCATCCTGAACAACCTGTGCATCGTTGCCGCCAAGACCGACCCCAAGGCTGACCCGCCCTATAAAGGCGTGAGCCTCTTTTTGGTGGAAGGAGACACGCCCGGTTATACCAAGGGCAGGAACCTGGAAAAGATCGGCATGCACTCCCAGGACACTGCCGAGCTCCTGTTCGACGACTGCCGCGTTCCCGCGGAGAACCTGTTGGGACAGGAGGGACAGGGATTTATCGGCCTTATGCAGGAGCTCCAGCAGGAGAGGCTGGTCTGCGCCATCGGCACCACTGCCGCCACCTGGAGAACGCTGGCCCTTACCAAGGAGTACGTAAACGAAAGGAAGGCCTTTGGAAGACCCCTCTCCCGGTTCCAGAACACCCGCTTCAAGATGGCCGAGATGTACACCGCGGCCGAGATCACCCAGACCTTTGTTGACCGGCTTGTTAAGCAGCACGTGGCCGGCGACAAGATAGACGTGGAGACCGCCATGGCCAAGTACTGGTCCACTGAGAACCTGAAGAGGACGGTTGACGAGTGCCTCCAGTTCTTCGGCGGATACGGCTACATGGAGGAGTACCCCATAGCCCGGCTCTACCGCGACGTAAGGGTCCAGACCATATTTGCGGGGACCACCGAGATAATGAAGGAGATCATAAGCAGGGACAGGCTGGCTTAGGATTTGTCCCGGCTTTGCACCGGCAGCGATTTTGCGTTTCAATGGATGACACACCCAAACAAGGAGGAGTTGAAGTATGCCAGGAATAGTTTCTTTTGGAGCGTACGTACCGCGTTACCGGATGCCCAAAATGACGCTTTACATGAACATGGGTTGGTTTAATCCGGTGACCATGAGCGTGGCCAAGGGAGAGAAGTCCATAGCCAACGTGGACCAGGACTCCATAACCATGGCGGTTGACTCGGCAATATCCTGCCTGGGCAGCGAGGATGGCAAGGACATAAACGCCATCTACTTCGCCAGCACAACCATGCCATACAAGGAACGGCTCAACTCGGGGATCATTGCCGCGGGTCTGGACCTGTCTGCCACTGTGCGGGCCGCTGACTTTGCAGGCGGTCTTAAAGCCGGTACCTCTGCGGTGATCGCCGGGCTGGAAGCGGCTGCCGCGGGCAAGAAGGTGCTGGTGACATCCTCTGACAACCGGCTGGGCAAGCCCGGCAGCATGCAGGAGATGCTCTTCGGCGACGGGGCGGCTTCAGTGCTTATCGGCAACGACAACGTGCTTGCCGAGTACGTGGACAGCTTCTCGGTGACCTATGATTTCGGCGACCACATCCGGCGGGAAGACGCCGCTTTTGACCGCACCTGGGAGGAGAGATGGATCCGGGACACCGGCTACTCGCAGATCATCCCCGAAGCGGTACAGGGACTTCTGGAAAAGACGGGGACCAAGCCCGATGACGTGGCCAAGGTCGTCTACCCCTGTCACTTTGACCGCATCCATGGAAAGCTCTTGAAAAAGGCGGTTGCGCCTGAAAAGGTCCAGGACAATCTGGGCACGGTCGCCGGAGATACCGGCGCCGCCCATCCGCTTCTCATGTTGGCCGCAGCCCTCGAGTCCGCAGAGCCGGGCGACAAGATAGTGCTGGTGGGATACGGCAACGGCGCGGACGCCATTCTTTTCCAGGCCACCGAGGCCATTAAGAGCTTTGGCCGCAAGCCCTACACCGAGACCATGGAGCGCCGCGAGGAGCTCCAGGCCTACACCAAGTACCTGGTGTTCAACAACATCATGCCGGTGGAAGTGGGCATCAGGGGAGAAGCTGAAGCGCCGACCGCGTTTACCGCGTTGTGGCGCGACCGACAGTCGGTTATGGGCATGGTGGGCAGCAAGTGCAAGAAGTGCGGCAAGGTGACATACCCCATAAACCGGGTTTGCTCCAACATGGAGTGCCGCTCGGTGGACGAGTGGGAGCCCGAGCTTATGCGCAACAAGAAGGCCCGCATTTTTACGTTTACCGCGGATATGCTGGCCTTCTCTTTCGACCCGCCGCAGATATACGGAATTATTGACACCGACGACGGCGGAAGGATGCAGCTCGACTTCACCGACTGCAAGCAGGAAGACCTCAAAGTGGGAGACCCGGTCGAGTTCTCCTTCCGGAAGAAGTACAGCGACGACCTCAGGGGAATAGTCGGATACAACTGGAAGGCTATGCCCGTTAAATCCGAGCAGTAAGAGCATAAAAAGAAAGGAGCAAAGTCATGGCTGATGGTATTAAAGACAAAGTCGCCGTTATCGGAATGGGATGCACCAAGTTCGGCGAAAGATGGGACAGCGGCCCCGAAGACCTCATGATCGAGGCTTACGAGGAGTGTATCCAGGACGCCGGCATAGATAAAGACGATATCCAGATGGCGTGGTTCGGCAACTGCTTTGACGAGGTCGGAGTTGGAAAGAGCGCCATTCCCATGCCCACCGCGTTGAAGATGCCCTATACCCCGGTGACCAGGGTGGAGAACTTCTGCGCCAGCGGGACCGAGTCCTTCCGCGGAGCGGTCTACGCAGTGGCTTCCGGTGCCTGCGATATCGCGATCGCCATGGGGGTGGAAAAACTCAAAGACACCGGCTACGGCGGGCTGCCCGACTTCGGGCAGGCAATGGGCACCAAGATGAGGCTCATGGCCCCCAACCTGACCGCACCCGGCGGGTTCGCAATGATGGCCACCCGCTACTTCGATCATTACGACCTGTCGCCCGAAGAGGGCAAGAAGGTGCTGGCGATGATCTCCGCCAAGAGCCACAAGAACGGGGCCAAGAACCCCAAAGCACACCTCAGAAAAGAAGTGTCCGTGGACCAGGTCATGGGCGCGCCCATCATTGCCTGGCCGCTCGGGCTCTTCGACTGCTGCGGAGTCTCCGACGGCGCGTCCTGCGCTATCGTGGCCAAGCCGGAGATAGCAAAGGAGCTCGGCAAGACCGACCCCGTCATGGTCAAGGCGCTCCAGATCGCGGTGACCTCGGGCGAGGAGTCACTGACGCAGCAGTGGGACGGGACCCACCTGGAAACCACCACCCGCGCAGCACAGAAAGCGTATGAAGAAGCAGGCATCAAGAACCCCCGCGATGAGGTCAGCATGATGGAGCTACACGACTGCTTCTCCATAACCGAGCTGGTCACTTACGAGGACTTGCAAATATCTCCCCGCGGCGGTGCGCCCAAGGACGTGCAGGACGGATTCTTCGAGCTGGACGGTAAAGTTCCTTCGCAGCCCGACGGAGGACTCAAGTGCTTCGGACATCCTATCGGGGCCTCCGGACTGAGGATGATCTACGAGATGTACCTCCAGTTCCTGGGAAGGGCGGGAGACAGGCAGCTCCAAGACCCCAAGATGGGGCTCACCCATAACCTGGGAGGCTTTCCGGCAATGAGCGTCTGCTCGGTGGCCATAGTGGGAAGATAAACCAAGAGCGGCGCGATAAAGCCCGGGGCCCGGCATCGGCTCCGGGCTTTTTACGTATCAGCGCAAAGTTGATGCAGGCGGACCGGTAGTGCTATGGTTTAAGCATGGTTGAAATGATTCAAGCAGTGCTCGATTGTCTTCTTCTTTGCTGGCCGGCGGTTTTTGTTCTGCATCTTTTCTCCGCGGAGCACTCCCGCGGCAGGAGAGTGCTTCTCAAGATATTCGCCCGCTGGGTCGAGGTCCCCCTGCTGCGGATGATTTACGAAGCATGTCTCGGCAAACTCTCCTTTCTTACCCGTACGCCTTTACGGCGCAAGGTACTGGGCGTGCTTTTCACCCGCCCCTTTGCGCTTTACATGGACACGGGCATTCCCTTGCCTGCAAAGGAGGTTGTCCGCCTCATCCGTTCTCTCGAGGGACCGGTGGCGGTTGGCGATTGCCGCTGTCGGCTGGCCAAAAAGACCTGCGAGCACCCCATGAGAACGGACATAGTTTTCCGCACCGGCGCAGAGGCCTGGCTGTGGGCGTTTCCGGACAATTACCGCGAGACAGACAAGGAAGAAGCCGCAAGGATTGTGGAGGACTGCGCGGAGGAGGGCATGTTTCCCATGATATTCGTGCACTGCTCGAGCGCTTCGCACGCAAACGAGTACGTGATCTGCAACTGCTGCCGGTGCGGGTGCAAGGTCCATCTTCTGAACCGGACCGTGGGTCAGGAGTACTTCCCTCTGCCGGACGGCGGCTTCCGGAGCTTTCTTGAAGAGGACAAGTGCGATGGCTGCGGCGAGTGCATACCCGCGTGCCCCTTTGACGCCATCGAGGCGCATGAAGGCAAGGTGCGCATCAATGACTGTTACGGCTGCGGGGCGTGCGAACGTGTCTGCCCTGCGGGAGCGCTCAGCCTGCGCCGTGTGAACCAGGGACCGCACTGGTCACAGCCCATCTGGCGAGAGCTCGGTAAAGAGAAGGAACTCGCGACTTAAGTCGCTCGCACTGTGCTACTGATTTCTCATGAGATAAAACGTCAGTTGCCGCCGGGGTCGATGGAAAAAGGAGGGGTGGTGCCTTTGTTCTGAAGCTCCCGCTTTCTCTTCTTGCCTTGCTTGCTTCTCTTCTGTCTCCGCTTAATATCCGTCTTTTCCGATTTGCTGGTCATGATCCGTCTCTCCCTAACCGGTCTTTTATCAAGACCGCTTTAATACAATTTTTGCCGGTAAAACGCGAACCCTGAGAAAGCCGGCATATTAATGAACTCTTTAAAATGAATAATTAGTGCCTGTTGCGAAAACTCCGTTTTCGGAGTGCGCCTGCCTGTGCCGGACACGGCAGACAGGCACGCAGACAGGAAAGCATGCTTCAAGCTTTCATAAGTTCCGGCTTGCCGGAACTTACAAAAAGGCGCCTCGTAAACTGGG
>CAYQTK010000068.1:0-18557 GCA_964420375.1 uncultured bacterium | reverse complement strand
GGCTGTTCCGCGATACCCTGATGTTCTGCACCGAACACCTGCCCCGGATGAACATCACCAGCATCGGCGGATATCACATCCGGGAAGCGGGCGCAGACCGCAAGCAGGACCTGGCCTTCAGCATGTCCATTGGAAAGGCATACCTCCAGACAGGCGTGGACGCCGGCCTGGACATAGACTCCTTTGCGCCCAACTTCACCTTCAACGCCTTTGGCGGAAGCATGGAGCTATACCAGGAGATCGCCTTCCAAAGGGCGGCCCGAAGGATGTGGGCCCGCATGCTCAAAGAGGAGTTCGGGGCCGGGAACAAGCGCAGCATGATGATAAGGCAGCCCATCACCGCGCATATCGGTTGTTCAAGCACCACCTTGCAAAGACCGCTCAACAACCTCGCTCGCGCTGTGGTCGGAGGCATGGCAGCCGGAATGTCGGGAGGCATTCCCGGAGCGTTCCCCCCGTTCGACGAGCCGCTGGGACTCGGCCATTCCACCGAAGCGGTGCAGCTCCAGCTCGACGCCACCCGGGTGCTCATGTACGAGGCCAAGGTCGCGGACGTGAACGACCCCTGGGCGGGCTCCTACTTCATGGAGTCGCTGACCGACGAAATCGAGAACGAAGCCCGGCAGGAGATGAAAAAGATCGAGGACATGGGAGGCACAGTGGCGGCAATCGAGAACGGTTACATGGCAAGGGCCATTGCCGGGAGCGCCTATGAGAAGCAGAAGAAGATCGAACAGCAGAAGGACTTCGTGGTCGGCGTTAACTGCTTTACCGGCGACAAGGAGATCGAGGTCCTCATAAACCGCTGCCTGGAAGACCCCTATGACCCCGAGCTGAAAAGGACCGCAGAGGAGCGGCAGATAAAGAACCTGCAAGAGGTGAAAAAACAAAGAAACGACAAAGACGTCTCCGGATCGCTTCAAGCTTTACAAAAGAGCGCGCAGGACGAAGACAAGAACCTCATGCCGGACATAATCGAGTGCGTGAAAGCTTACGCCACCCTCCAGGAGATTTGCGACGTGCTCCGCGACGTCTTCGGCGAAGCAGAGCCCATACGGGTTTAGAAAGGAGCAAAGGCAGTGATAATAACCCTTGTACTCGCTTTCATAGCCGGCATCCTGCTTTTTAATGCGGTGCCCCACTTGGTGCAGGGTATTACCGGCAACAGGCACATGACCCCCCTAAGCCCGAAATCAAGCGCAGCGGTGAACGTGCTCTGGGCATGGATAAACCTCGTTGCGGGAGCTTTCCTGGCGTGGTTGTCCACGTTTTGGGAATGGGGGCTCTACCCCTGGATAGCCTTTGCCGCGGGCGGGTTTGTTTTGTCCGTTTCACTGGCAGTGTTCTGGTCAAACCCCGACGCCCGGCTGCCCTGGCACAAAAGAAACGATTAGAAAAGAGGAAGGTTGCAAATGCCGGAAGATTCCAAGGGACTTACACGCGTACTCGCCGGGTTCATATCCGGCACCAGGGCGGAGGACATACCCGGCGAGTCTTACGAGCACGCCCAGGTGGCTTTCCTGGACTGGCTGGCAGTGGCAGTCGGCGGCAAGGACGACCCTTTGGTCAGCAAGCTCATCGCATACGCCGACGCCATGGGAGGACACCAGCAGGCCACCGTGATCGGACATAACGCCAAGAAGTCCGCGGAACAGGCCGCGCTTATAAACGGGGCCTCATCCCACGCCCTGGATTATGACGACACCATGGTGTCCTTTTTCGGACATCCATCGGTCGTGCTCTTTCCCGCCCTCTTGTCGCTCGCGGAGTGGAAAGGAAAGAGCGGAAAGGAGCTCCTGGCAGCCTATCTTATCGGGCTCCAGACCGGGGCCACTGTGGGCGCATCCGCGGGCATGGACCATTATCTCACCGGCTGGCATGCAACCTCGACCATCGGCCACCTGGCGGCGTCAGCAGCGTGCGCAGCCCTGCTCGACCTGGACGCGGACAAGGCGGCGAACGCCCTCGGCATCGGGGCCACCCAGTCTTCAGGACTGAAAAGGGTCTTCGGAACCGACTGCAAGCCCCTCCACGCCGGCATAGCAAGCCAGGCGGGCCTCATGGCCGGCCTTCTGGCTGAAGAAGGCTTTACCAGCGCGCCCGACATACTGGAAGGGCCGCAGGGCTTCTTCCAGGCATTCAAGGGACAGACCAACGAGGACATGGTGGTCCGGCTCGGCGAGCACTGGGACGTGCCCAACCTGGCCCAGAAGTACCATGCCTCCTGCCACGCCACCCACTCGCCCATAGAAGCGGCCATGGCAATAGTCCAAGACAACAACATCGGGACCAAAGATATAAAGAGCATAAAGGTCCACTCGTCCAAGCTGGCAACAACCGCGGCCTACAAAGAGGACGCCGAAACCGGGCTGGAAGGAAAGTTCTGCATACCATACTGCGTGGCCAACGCGCTCCTCCGGGGAGTCACCGGCTACCGGGCTTTTACCGACGAGATGGTAAACGACGCTGAAGTCAGAAAACTCATGGACAAGCTCGAGGTGGTACTGGACGACGAGATCAAGGCGCTCGAATCCCGGGTCGAGGTCGTCACTGAAGACGGCCGGGTGTTTGAAGGGTTCTCCGATATCCTCCAGCAGATACCGCCCCTCGAAATGAAAAAAGAACGCATCCGGGAAAAGTTCTTTGACCTTTGCGAGCCGGTTTACGGGAGGAACAAGACCGAGGGCCTGGCAAACACTTGCCTTTCCCTGCAAAGTCTGTCGAGCATACAGAAGGTCGCGGAGAAATTAGAGGAGAGATGACATGGCCTGCGAGGTGCTCATAACCGAAATCCAGCGCTTTGCTGTAAACGACGGTCCCGGCTTCCGGACCAATGTCTTCCTGAAAGGCTGCACCATGAGCTGCGCCTGGTGCCACAACCCGGAGACCATACATCCCGGTGCGGAAATCTACTGGAAGCGCAGGATGTGCGTGCAATGCGGGGCCTGCATGGACGCGTGTCCCAAAGACGCTATAAATCCTCCCATACCCCCGGAAGAGGCACAGCGCGAGGGATCAACCTATGAGAAGATCATGCGGGAGAGGTGCGACCTGTGCATGGAGTGCGTGAACGCATGCAGCTTTGGCGCGCTCGAGAAAGTGGGCAAGCCCATGACCGTGGAAGAGATACTGGCCGAGGTCATGAGCGACAAGCCGTTTTACGACAACTCCGGCGGAGGCATGACCCTCTCCGGAGGAGAACCTGCCCGACACCCGGAGTTCGCAGCCCGGCTCCTTTCCGAGGCCCGCAAGAGCGGACTGCATATATGCCTGGACACCAACGGGTTCTGCGAGTGGGAAATACTGCAATCGCTGGCAGACAGAGCCGACATAGTGCTCTACGACTTAAAGCACCTGGACCCGGACAAGCACCAGCAGATGACCGGCGTGGACAACGGGCCCGTACTTCGCAACCTGGAGAGACTGGCTTCCCGAGGCCCTTCCATCTGGGTGCGCATCCCGGTGGTCCCCGGGTTCAACAATGACATCGAGTTCCACCATAAGGCTGCAAAGTACCTCTCCGGTATCAAAGGAAGGATCGAAAGGGTCGACCTTTTGCCGTTTCACAACTGGTGCCAGGACAAGTACGGCTGGCTGGGAGTTGACTGGAGCTTGAAAGACACCGAAGCTCTCGAACCTTATCTTCTCGAGCCTTATATCGACCTGTACTCGGAAAAGGGCCTGTTCGCAACCGTCGGCGGCTCGGGCTTCGAACAGGCCGGCAATAAAGCCGGCTCAATGGCGGGATGACCCGGCACTGCGGGCCGGGAAGGATATGAACTCCAAAAGGACAGGGAGGGTTTCACCATGTCAAGGAGAGACAAGTGGAAGAAGGTTGCCGACAGCATGTTCGGCCAGGCAGGCACACCAAAGAGCGTGGAAGAGCGCGAGAACATCCCGGAGGTCGCCTGCGGAGTATGCAGGAACTTCTCGGAGAACGCCTATGCATCCGACGGGCGGGGATCATGTCGCGTGCTGAAATTCGGATCGGACATAAAGGCCGACCCTCCCGTGTTCGTGACTGAAGGGGATACCGGAATGATCACCTTCTTCAACGCTGACGCAGAAAAGTGCACCCATTTTAACAAGATGGCCTATGTGGACACCGACGGCACCGAATGCGCGGACCCCGAGTACAGGAGAATGCAGAGACAGATGGAAAAGCTGAAAAAGTAAACTGCAAGCTCATATGCCGTATCCCGGTAAGGGAAGCTTCCCCTATAAACCTGAAAGGGAGGTGATAGGAAAAAACGCACGAAAAAGATTTATGCCGTCTCAGTAAAAAGCCCTGCAAGTAATAGAGCGGCTTGGAAAAATCGCCTTAAAGATAAGGGAGAGGAAAAAATCGAAACAACAAACAAGGAGGGACCCACATGGCAACGTGCAAAGAATGTAAAAGCTTCTTTCCGATGGACGACAACCCGGGAAGGGGGGACTGCGTCCAGCGGGTGGTAGACCCCAGGCAGGCCTATTACAAGGCCAGACCGGTTGACGAGGAGCAGGATGCAGCAGCGTGCTCCTCGTTCCAGAAAAAGTAAACCGTTCCGTTTCATTAAAGACGGACCAGGAATCTCGATAAAACGAGATACGCAAAAAGGGGGTTTGACATGACAGCGCCGGCAACCAGCCAAGGAATCGAGGAACACGAAAAGAACTTCGAATGGTGGTGGGTCGCGGAAAAGACCCGCTCGAAAAAGCTTGACTACCTGAGAAAGGCGGTCTGGAAAAAAGGGGCCATCGGCGGCAACTACGCGCCCGGCATCAAGCTGGACCTCGAGTTCCCCGAGCTGTTCACCAACATGTGGAAGTTCTGGGACACCGATCCGTCCATGCTCAGGCGGGCCAAAGCAATAGCGCACGTGCTGGACAACATAACCATATTCATCACCGACGAGGCCCAGATAGTGGGCTACCTGGGAAGCGCGCCCAACACCCTGGGATGGAGGGTCGACGGGGCCAGCGTGGTCAACGAAGAGGCCTACAACGAGCCCGGCATCATGCCCGACCCGGAAGAGGAAAGCCTGAAGAAGGTCGCCGAGATAAACGCCTACTGGGCGGGAAAAGCGGCGGCAGACAAGGTGGTGAGGCTGCTCGACCCCGAAGACGCGGTCAAGTTCCTCTCCGGGGCCATCGGATGGGGAGTGCCCACCTCCGCGTACGGCTACTCCGGCAAAAACTACGAGTACTTCATGACCGGCGAGAGGGCCTTCGAGGACATCATCGAAGAGATAGACCAGTACATGGAAGAAGCAGAAGAGAAAACCATCGGCACTCCCGGACCCGACATTATTCCCCTCTATGACCGGCTCAACAACTGGGAGGCCATGAAGATAATCCTCGAGGCATCCATCAGGTATGCCAAAAGATACGCCCGCCTGGCAAGGATTGTGGCCGAGAACTTCGAGGAAGACCCCCAAAGGAAAGAGGAACTGTTAAAGGTCGCCGAAACATGCGAAAGAGTGCCCGCAAAGCCTCCCCGCGATCTCCAGGAGTCGCTCCAGTACGACCACTTTATACAGATACTCACCCGCTACGAGGCCCACGAGGGGGCATGGCCGGCAAGGCCCGACTACTATCACGGACCCTACTATGACAAGTCCGTGAACCAGGACAAGAGCATTACCGAAGACGAGGCCCTGGACCTCATCGGCGAGTTCCTCATCCGCGCATACGAGGTCGGAGGGTTTGCCCCCCGCTGGGCAAGGGAAGGACTGCAAGGCATCACCGGAACATGGGTGTGGACACTCGGAGGAGTAAAGCAGGACGGCTCCGACGCGTGCAACGACATGACCGTGGCCATGTTGAAGGCTGCCAGGCTGGTAAGGGTGGCAAACCCCACCTTCGCCTTCAGGTGGCATCCCAGGGTCTCCGACGAGGTCATGCGCGAGATATTCGAGTGCATCAGGCAGGGACTGGGATACCCGTCGCTGCGCAACGACCCCGTACTGGTGGCCAACGCCATGCACTGGCACGGACATCCCCTCGAGGAAGCAAGGACATGGGTGCACCAGGCATGCATGTCGCCTTGTCCGACCACCAAGCACGGCTTCCAGCCAATGAGGATGGCTTCGGCTACAGCCAACTGCGCCAAGATTGTCGAGTACGCACTCCATAACGGATACGACCCCGTGGTCAACATGCAGATGGGGCCGCAGACGGGAGACCCCCGCAAGTTCAAGGACTTCGAGGAGCTCTTCCAGGCATGGACAAAGCAGATGGAGTGGCTGTTCGACACCTTGGTCCGGACGGTGAACCTGGGAAGGTCCAAGGACCCCGATTTCTATGGAAGGCCGTTCCTCTCCGGAATCTCCGCTCGCGCGGTCGAGACCGGCCTCGATGCGGTGAGCCCCGAAGGCGAGAGAGGAAACTGCTGGATCACCGCCTTTACATGGGTAGAGAATGTCGACGCACTGGCAGCAGTGAAAAAGCTGGTGTTCGACGACAAAAAGTACACCATGGAACAGCTCATGGACGCCATTGAAACCAACTGGGAAGGCTGTGAACAGATGCGGCTCGACTTCGTGAGAAACGCTCCCAAGTGGGGAAACGACGACGATTACGTAGACGACATGATGCTCCGCTGCCTTCGAGAATGCGCCCGACATTCCAAGGAGATCAAGTGTCCCAGCAATAACAACTGGCCCATACTCCCCGAGAACGTCTCCGGAAACATCCACTACGCAAACGTGGTGGGAGCGCTCCCCAACGGAAGGAGGAGAGGCGACGCCCTCTACGACGGCGGAATATCGCCAGGGCCGGGACTCGACAAAAAAGGGCCCACCGCGGTACTTAACTCCTGCGGAAAGATAGACCACGTGGGCGACGGAAGGGCCTTCCTCTTGAACCAGCGGCTGTCCCCGACGCAGCTCGCCGGAGAAAAAGGCTATCAGCTCTGGAGAGCATACATGCGCACCTGGGCCGACCTGGGTCTCGACCACGTTCAGTTCAACATGGTCTCCGACAAGACACTGAAGGACGCGCAGAAAGACCCGGAAAAGTACTCCGAGGTCATCGTAAGGGTCGCCGGATACAGCGCCCATTTCGTGGACATCAGCAGGAAGACCCAGGACAACATCATTCAGAGGACCGTCCAGGGAGTGTAAAGGAATATCAACACCGCCGGGCCGATCTGACGCGGTCCGGCCTCCCGTTCCGAGGAGGAGAAAAATGAAATGTATCGAATGCGGATTCGAAGCGGATGTAAAAGAGTTCCGTTACCTGTACAACGCCAGGATCGACGCTCCCATATCCATGCGGCAATGTCCGCAGTGCCAGTCATGGATAGCAGTGGACGAGCTAAAGGGCGAGGTCATGCAGAAGGTCGAGGCCGGCGAAGCCCCCTGGGGAAAGTCCGCGGGCATCGAAGACCTCGCCGAGGACTTCGCATAATATGACGCCGGAGCTAGTAGCGGATTACATTAAAGTTTATAAGTTGCGTGCGAGCGAGTTCAATCGCGACTAAAGTCGCTCGCACAAAAGGACTTTTGTAAACGATAAGTATAATTGCGAGCAAACACCAGTGCTTTGTCAAAAGTTTGTTATGGAACAAGAGAAAGCCGTGCGAGCGGATTCAGCCGCGATCTTTATTGGATCCGTTCCCCTTTTTTCGAGAGACAAAGCACAAGGCGTTTTTTCGAGATTTAAACATCGAACTCATTAACCCTCCCTATCCCGCCGCGCATGAGCGGGAAAGGGAGGCCCGTGCAAGGAGCACGCATGGAACTTACATGTCACGTCTGCGGCTACAACGCCGACCACATCGAGTTCGCCTACTTGTGCAAGAACGGCTGTCCCGCATGCGGAGAGTCCGACTTGAGAAGATGCCCCGCCTGCGGCGCAGAGTGCGTGTTCTCCAGGGCCGAGTCCCTGGACAGCGAAGAGTCGCTAATGAAAGACCTGTCCATGCGCCTGGCAAACATTAAAAAAGAAGACGGCGAAGAGGCCCTTGCCGAGGCCCGCAATATTATTAAAACCCTGTGGGAGATGAACGCCAGATGGAACGTGAAAAAGCTCGAGGGGTTCCTGAAAGAAAGACAAAAGGAACTCTTCATGTAAGGGCCTTTCTTAAAAACGACGCAAACAGCGAGCAAAGGGAGACTTAAAAAGAGATATCATGTCTGGACACTTGGAAGGCTTTGCAGTTCCGGAGCCCGAGGAGCACTTCTTTCTGACCAAAGAGGTGATCGAGAACCTGGAGAGAATCAAGCTCCTTGCAGAGAGACACCCGGTGAACGTGCTGGTTACCGGCAAACAGGGGTGCGGCAAGTCAACACTGGTCAGACAGTTCGCCGCAAAAAACGGCCGGCCCCTCGCCAGCTTCCAGGTGGGAATCCTCTCCGAGCCCGGACAGCTCTTCGGCGAACACAAGCTGAAAGACGGCGAGACATTTTACCAGGAGTTCCTCTTTCCCAGGGCCATCCAGACGCCGGGATGCGTGATCCACCTCGAAGAGATTAACCGGCCCGAGCATCCCAAGGCACTCAACATGCTCTTCTCCCTGCTCGCAGAGGACAGGAAGGTATGGACCGACGAGCTAGGGCTCATCAAGGTGGCCGACGGCGTGGTGTTTTTCGCAACCTTGAACGAGGGCGAAGAGTTCGTGGGAACAGAGATGCTCGACTCCGCGCTCCGTGATCGCTTCTACGTCACCATGCTGGGATACCTGCCCGCTCATATCGAGACCCAGGTGCTCATGTTGAAGACGGGCATAAGCGAAGCTGACGCACTGACGATAGTCAACGTGGCAAACAAGCTACGGAGCAACACCAAAGAGCCCATGGTGATCTCCACCCGTCATGCCCTGATGATATCCGAGATGGTCGCAGTGGGAGCGCCTGTCAAGGAAGCGTTCATAAACAGCCTCCAAGCGAGCCGCGACGTTCTCGAGTCGGTGCTGCTGTCCCTGCACATGGAGCTCGGCCAGAAAGGCAAAACCCATGAAGACGGATACCAGCAGTACTGACATAACCCGCGAACAAGGGCGGTCGGCCAGGGAAACCGATGCCCAAGCAGAAGGGAGCGGCGCCCTGTCCGGGTTCTGGAGAAAGAACGTATCCAGCTCCGAGTCGGTCGAGCTGGCCAATCTGTTGCGCGCGCTCCGCAAGGTCACCGGCTACCTGGGACAAAATACGGGCACGGTCGAGTACGCGGGCATGGCAGGCCAGGGAGGCTACTCTATAATCGTGGACCCCGACATGGTGAGAGGGACATACCCCGTGCCCCCGAAAAAGGTCGACTACCTGGTGGGACTGGTGGTCCACGAGGCACTCCAAAGGATTGAATGGACCGAACACGTCTACAAGGTATTGGAGGGGTACTTCAAAACCATGTCCCCCCTAAACCTGGTCATGTTCCAGAAGCTCGTCCACACCGGAGAGAATATATACGCCGACCTGGTCGCTGACAAAAGCATACTTGGACTCTATACCAGCATCGCCAGGAAAGACGCCATAGCAGCAGAGAAACAAAAGCTCGAAGGCAAAAAACCTTCTTACGACTGCCTCTTGTGCGACTGGTGGGAAAGCGCGTTCGAAAAGAACGCATCCTCCGAACCATGCGCGAAATACGCGGCACCGTTAGACGAACTTGAAAAAACAACAGCCCTGCTTGCCGGATTGAAAAAAACCGTCCCCGGAGTAACCGCCCGCGCAAAGAGGCGCGCAGAGATTTACCAGCAGGCGTGGGAGTCCATACGGGAGAGCGTGTCCGGGCTTCCGGTCATAGACAAGAGGCTCTGCTGGATACAGGACATCAACACCTCCGCCGGACAATCAAAGAGGAAGCCGGCCCGGTCAGCGTCCCCCAAAAAGCTCTCCACCGAGCTGGCACGGGAGATCGAGTGGAGGCTCGCCGAGTATGCCACCGACATCACCCCCATCATCAGGCAGGTGGTAGGGCACGACGACGAGGACGTGGTGCCCACCTCGAGGTGGGACTTCCATATACCGGCACGGCCCGTCATAGACAAGAGGATGGTCTCCAGGCTGAAAGCGGCCTTTCAAAACTACTCCGCCAGGAAAAAGCTCGTAAGCCGCGGCCTGGAAAGCGGCAGCATAGACAAGAGAAGGCTCTACCGCGCGCCCGTAAACGGCAAATGTTTTTATCGCAAAGAGGAAATACCCGACCCCGACTGGTGCGTGTCCCTGCTCATGGACGCCTCCGGATCAATGCGCGGGTACAAGTGGAAGATGGTGGAAAACACAGTGGGAAACCTCCATAAGGCGCTCGCCGGATATCACAACCGACTTCGCGCCTACGCCTACTTCGAGATGGACGGCGTCTGCATGATCTCCAAGCTTATCAGCGGAAATCAGCTCATGACCGTTCCTCCCCAGGGACAGACAGCTTCCGGACAAGCAATCATCGCGGCGGCCCACATGATGCCCGCGGAAAACAGGAGAAACCTCCTGGTGCACGTGACCGACGGCGAATCCAACTTCGGCTGTGGCGTCGAGTACGGCATCGACTACTGCGCCGCACGGAAAATAAACCTGGTGACACTCGGCTGCGGCTGTAAAGACAGGGAGAAGATGAAAGACCAGTACGGAAAAACCATCCGTTTCCTGGACCACTACGGACAGCTTCCCTCAGCAGTGGAAAGCCTCCTCAAGTGGACCTTCCTCTACAGCAGCGGGCCGCAGCACAACAGAGCCGTCAGACGGCAAGGAGAAAACGGGAATGAAAAAGCTTAAGACCGAGTTTCCACAAAGCTTCTTTTGTCGTCTCACGAGTAAACTAACAGCGTGCGAACGATTTTAGTCAGGAGTTAAGCCGGTCGCAAGACGAGGACACGACATGGAAGAAAGAACCATTCTGAAAGAGGTTGAGGGAAACATCGGCATCATAACTCTGAACCGGCCCGATAAGAAGAACATGCTGTCGGTGGACCTCTTAGTCGAGCTGCACAAGACGCTCACCGACTGGGCGAAAACGGGCGAGGTCCGCGTACTGATCATCCGCGGAGCGGGCGACAAGGCGTTCTCGTCCGGCTTCGACATCCTCTCCATTCCCACCGAGATGCCGCCCGAGATGGCCGAGGTACTTAAAGACAACAACCCCCTCGAGCTCGCCCTGGACACGGTCAAAAACTTCCCCTGTCCCGCCATAGCCATGCTCAACGGCTACACCATTGGAGCGGGGTTTAACCTCGCCCTGTGCTGCGACCTCAGAATCGGCGCCGACGACATCAGGATGGGAATGCCCCCGGCCAAGATAGGGCTGGTGTATCACCCCGAAGGCATAAAGCAGTTCGTGGAAGTGCTGGGCATGGCGAAGACCAGGGAGCTCTTCTTTACCGCGAAGATATACAGCGCCGAAGAGGTCCGGGAGATGGGGCTGGTGGACAGGCAGGTCCCCCGAGACAGGCTTTACGATACCACCATGGAGCTTGCCGGGCAGATAGCATCCAACGCGCCCCTCTCGCTAAAGGGAATGAAAAGGATCATCAACATGGTCGGAAACCGCATGGCCCTGGGACAACAGGAGTTGGAGGAGGCAGAGGCCCTGATCAACGAGGCTTTCAACTCCGAGGACATCAAGGAAGGCCAGGCTGCCTTCATCCAGAAGAGAAAACCGGAGTTCAAGGGACGATGATGCCCGGAAACGAGGAGTAGTGGAGAAGATGGAAGAAAGGATCCAGGCGGCCGCAAGCTTCATTAAAAAGAGCGGGGAAGGCTCCGGGATCGCGCTCACCGGCGCGGGAGTTTCCGCAGAGTCCGGCATAGCCACCTATCGGGACAAAGGCGGACTGTGGGACAGGTTCCAAGAGGGGGCCTCCGGAGGAATGCTGGGCGTGCTCGCCTCCCATCCGGAGGAAGCGCCGCAGATACTGCGCGATTACTTCCGGAAAATGGAGGAATCAAGACCAAACCCCGGACACGTCGCCCTGGTACAACTGGAAGAGATGGGGCTGTTGAGGGCGGTGATTACCCAGAACGTGGACGATCTGCACCGGCAAGCGGGCACGTCCCTGCTTTACGAGCTTCACGGAAACGTCTACCGCTTGCGCTGCATGGCATGCGGCAAGCGGAGGCGTCTGGACAGGAACTCCGCGTTCGAGCTAGCAGAGGACGTGGCTCAAAAAATAAAACACTTCTCGCTGGCGGCCATTGCCGAGATACTGCCGCGCTGCGAGTGCGGAGGGGCCATGAGGCCCGACTTTGTGGGATTCGGCGAGCCGGTCCACCACCTTCAAGAGGCCATGGCAGAGCTTCAAAAAACCGAGTGGCTCATAATCGCCGGAACATCAGGAGTGGTCCATCCCGCGGCCTCGTTCCCGGCATGGGCCCGGGAACGGGGGGCGGCGACCATCGAGGTCAACAACAAGGAAAGCGAGTTCACTCGCAAGGTCGATTACTTCCTGGAAGGGCCTGCCGGAGAGGTCCTTCCCCGCCTTGTCGAGGCCGTAAAAAACATGGACGGCGCACTGGCAGCGGAAGTGTAAAAAGGAAAAGAAATGACAACCAGGCATGGGAAAGGAGGGACTTCATGTCAACACCGTGGAACATCGGTCACATAACCAGAAAAAGAGCGGGCCTGCACCCTGACAAGGTCGCCGTAGTCTTCGAGAACAATCCTGTGACCTACGATGAGCTGAACCGGGGGGCCAACCGCTGCGCAGCCTTTTTCATGGAAAAGGGACTGGAAAAAGGCGACAGGGTGGCGGTGCTCCTCGCAAACTGCATCGAGTTCCTGGAGGCCTACTTTGCGGCAGCCAAGCTGGGTCTCGTGTTCGTTCCTTTGAACTGGAGAATGGTGCCGCCCGAGATCGAGTACCAGCTTACCGACTGCGGAGCCCGCATGCTCCTCTTCCACGACCAGTTTCTCGACAACATAAACGAGATCAGGCAGAAGACCAAGGTGGAAGAAGACAAGCTCCTGTTCGTAAAAAGCGATAACGAGGGCATGCCCGACTGCCCCGATTGGGCCGCCGATTACTTCGAACAGACCTCGGGAAAACCCGAGGCAGAACCAAAGACCGACTACCAGGTATTTCTCGACGACCCCCTCTCTATTGTGTACACCTCGGGAACGACCGGGAACCCCAAAGGAGCAGTGCTCTCCCACGAGCAGACCTTCTTTAAGAACTTCCAGATAGCCGTCTATACCGGGGGAACGCCCGACGACGTGGTTGTGGCCCAGATGCCGCTGTTTCACTCCGGCGGACTATTCATCGTGTCCACCCCTGCGCTCTGTGGCGGCATGACCATGATCATGAGAAAAGGGTTCAACCCCGACGAGTTCGCAGAGGACGTCCAAAAGCACAAGGCCACCATCGTATTCGCGCTCACCACCATGTGGAAGCTGATACTGGCCACCGGCAAGCTCGACCAGATAGATGTGTCCAGCGTAAGGTGCGTGGTGGGCGGAGGAGAGAGGACCCCCCCCAGCCTGTTCGAGGAGCTGGCCAAGCGCGGCCTGTACATGCAGCAGGGGTTCGGACAGACCGAGAACTCCGCCATGATGGTGGTCGCCCGGGAGGACATTCACAAGAAGATGGGCTCTATAGGCAAGCCCGGCTTCTTTACCGAGGTATGGATTCAAGGAGAGGACGGAGAGGCGCTTCCGCCGGGCGAGATCGGCGAGATGGTGGCCAGAGGACCCACTGTAATGTCGGGCTACTGGAACATGCCCGAGGAAACCGCGCGGACCATAAAAGACGGGGTCCTCCATACCGGCGACCTGGGATACATGGACGAAGACGGCTACTTTTACATAGTGGACCGGGCGAAGGACATGTATAGAAGCGGAGGAGAGAACGTCTACCCCGCGGAGATAGAAAAAATACTGGCAGGACACCCCAAGGTGCAGAACGTAGCCATTATAGGCGTGCCCGACGACAAGTGGGGAGAAACCGGCATGGCGTTCGTGCTTCCCAACCCGGGCGAAGAGGTCACCAACGAAGACATAATATCTTTCCTGGAAGGCAAAGCGTCCCGATACAAGTACCCCAGGCACGTCAAGCTGGTGGACGAACTGCCCATGACATCCACCATGAAGATAAAGAAAGCGGAGTTGAAAGAGAAGTATGCAAAAGCAAGGGCATCCTGAAAAAGCTGCCTGGCAAAACCGGATCACCGACTTACTCGGCGTCCGATACCCCCTGCTGCAAGGCCCCATGCGGCTCATCTCGCTGGGAGAGATGGCAGCGTGCGTCTCGAGCGCAGGCGGCTTCGGCCAGATCGCGGCTTCCGGCCTCGATGCCTCGCAGCTCAAAGAAGAGATAGCAAAAGCCCGGGAGATCACGGACAGGCCCTTCGGCGTCAACATACCCATCTACAGGCCGAACGCAATGGAGAACCTCGAAGCCGCCATTGACTCCGGAGTCAAAGCGATCACCACTTCTGCCGGAAATCCGGCAAAGGCCACACCTCAGACCCGGGAGGGGGGCGTGGTCCTGCTCCACAAGGTTTCGAGCCTTGCCCAGGCCATGAAGGCGCAAAAAGCGGGCGTGGACGGCGTCATCGCCATGGGGTTCGAAGCGGGAGGACACGTGGGCAAGTCGGGGGTATCCACCATGTGCCTGGTGCGCGAGCTTTGCGAGTACCTGGACATACCGGTGGTGGCAGCGGGAGGCATTGCAGACACCCGAAGCGTGATAGCCGCGTTCGCCCTGGGTGCGCAAGGGGTCGAGATGGGCACCAGGTTTGCCGCATCAGTGGAATGCCCCCTGCCCGACGAGGTCAAAAAAAGGATGACGGCAGCATCATGCGAGGCCACCACGGTGCTCGGAAAGGATGTCATGCCGGTGAGGGTCCTCCAGAACAGGCTCACCAGCGAAGTGGAAAAAATGGTTGCCGCAGACGCCGACAGGGACATAGAAAACCAAGGCGATGAAGCCTATGCCGGAGCATCAAGCAATCCCTCCTCCAGGGTGATGCCCTGCGGCCAGGTCACCGGACTGGTGCGCGAGCTTTGCACTATTGAAAAGATCATCGGCGACATCACCCGCGGAGCAACGGAGGTTGTAAATCAGCTCAGCGGGTTTGTAGGAGGTAAAGAGTAATGGCCAGAGAGCATGTGCTGCTCGATTACGACGGACACACGGCGACCATCACGTTGAACCGGCCGGAGCGCAAGAACGCCTTTGGCGGTCTCATGCGTCAGGAGATCGTTGACGTGCTGGACGAGGTCGCTTCAAACCCCGATGTCAGGGCGGTGGTCATAACCGGGGCGGGCGAGGCATTCTGCACGGGCGGAGACGTAAGCGAATTTGCGTCAGGCGAGACCAGGGCCATAGACAACGTGGGGACCAACCAGAGGCACGCCATGTGCCGCGCGGTGCTGGCGATAAACGAGATGGAGAAACCGGTGATCGCCGCGGTGAACGGCATAGCCGCGGGAGGCGGCTGTAACCTTGCCCTGGCCTGCGACATAATCATAGCAGGAGATAAGGCCAGGTTCGCCCAGATATTCACCAAAAGAGGAGTACATCCCGATTGGGGAGGCATCTACTTCCTGCCCCGCCTGGTAGGATATGCGAAGGCAGCAGAGTTGATCTTCACCGCGGACATCCTGGATGCGGAAGAGGCCTTCCGAATCGGACTGGTTAACAAGGTCGTTCCCAACGAAGAGCTCCCCGGCGAAGCAAAGGACATGGCAGCAAAGATAGCAGCGAACGCGCCCCTACCCATTGCCTTTGCCAAGCGCGGACTGCAGAACTTCATGAAATGGGACCTTGCCCAGGCGCTGGACTATGAATCCTACGTGCTCGAACTCACCCGGAAGACGGAAGACATAATCGAGGGTTTCAGCGCTTTCCTGCAAAAAAGGGAGCCGGAGTTCAAGGGGAAATAACAGCACAAGGGAGGCTGAAGAAGAGTGGAGGACAGGGAAAATCTCCTGAGAAAGATCATCGAGATCGAGTTCAACATGCTTGCCGCGGTGCCCGCGGAGTCGCCTGCGTCGTGCCAGTCAGACCCGCAAGGCTTCCGCATCATGCGGGAGGCCCAGTTCGAAAGCTGGTCAGAGGACACCCTGCAATCATACCTTAAAGACCTCTCAAACGCCCGCGACAAAGGCAGGAACCTCATGACACTGAAGTACGCCCGCATGGACGGCCGCATTCCTCCCTTGAAGGATAACAAGCGGATCGAGGAGATAACCGACATGCAGGTCGACTGGCAGAAGGAGATGGCGCGAAAATACCCGGCGCTGATCAGCAGGGGAAGGCCGGTGGAGGAGGACCAGCCCGGAGTGACGTCGTTCAAGACCTACATTCGCTCGGAGCTGGAGACGCTTTCCAACGAGACGCTCGAACTCCTCGCAAGCGACATGAGAAGAAAGCTGGAAAACGGCGAGAACCCGGCCAGGGGAGTATACAACAAGATGGTTTCGATGCTGGGCTACGACTCACTGGAAGAAGCTGAAAAACAGGCCATGAAGGAGGAGACATGACATCCGGAAAGGCTGACAAGCAGTCAAAGAAGAAGACCGCCAAGAAGAAGAACCAAAGCACGAAAGAGAACACGGAAAACGCGCAAGAGCAGTCCGAAAGCAAGCTGGATAAAAGGCTCCGCGAGCTCGACCAGGCCCGCCGGAAAGTAAAGCTGGGCGGCGGTCCGGACAAGATAAAAAGAGAGCATGACAAGGGCAAGCTGACCGCGCGGGAAAGGCTCGACATCCTGCTCGACCCGGACAGCTTCATGGAGATAAGCATGCTGACGGGCCATGCCATCGACCTGCCCGGCGAGGGACTGGCGTGCGGATGCGGAACAGTAAACGGCCGCAAGGTGTTCGTCTACTCCCAGGACCGCACCGTGCGGGGCGGCTCCATAGGCGTCGAGCACGGCTACAAGCTCTATAAAACCATCGAGCGGGCACTGGAGATGCGCGTGCCCCTCATCGGTCTGCACGACTCGCCGGGAGCGCGGCTCCCCAACTCCGAGGAGCTCGACTGGCTATCCATGAAAAAGCGCTCCATCTTTTCCAATATCTCCGAGAAGCACGGCGGATCGGTCTTTTATCCCAACACCATGGCATCGGGTATCATTCCCCAGGTGTCGGCCATCATGGGAACGTGCAGCGGAATAGCAGTGTACTCGCCCGCCCTCACCGACTTCGTGTTCATGGTGGACAAGCAAAGCCACATGTTCGTGACCGGCCCCGCAGTGGTCAACATGACCATCGGCGAAGAGATATCCATGGAAGACCTCGGCGGAGCAAGCGTGCACGCAGCCAGGTCCGGGGTATGCGATTTCGTGGAGCCTGACGACGAAGCGTGTTTGAAGGAAATCCGGCGACTTTTGACCTTCCTGCCTCAAAACTGCGACGAGCCCCCCCCAATGCCGGACACCAAAGACGACCCTGCACGGGACGTGTCCCGGCTCCACCAGATAGTGCCGGAAAATCCCACCAGGCCCTACAACATGCACGAGGTAATCGAAACACTGGTCGACAACGGCGACTTCATGGAAGTCAAAAAGGACTTCGCCGCGGAGATCATTACCGGCTTCGCAAGGATGGACGGCAAGACCGTGGGGGTGGTGGCCAACCAGCCCATGGTCATGGCAGGCTCGCTTACCGTGGACAGCTCGGACAAGCAGGCCAGGTTCATAAGGTTCTGCGACTGCTTCAACATACCGCTTCTTTTGCTGGTGGACACCCCCGCATACATGCCCGGGTCAGCGCAGGAGCACACCGGTCTCATCCGGCACGGGGCCAAGGTGCTCTATGCTCTGTGCGAGGCCACCGTGCCCCGGATAGCGCTGGTCCTCAGAAAGGCCTACGGCGGAGGAAACCTGGGAATGGGCGTGCTTCCCGGCTTGGGCACCGACCTCGTGCTCTACTGGCCCATCATGGAAACCGGCATATTGGGAGCGGAGCAGTCGGTCATGCTCCTTTTCGGAAAGGACAAGGGAGCGGACGAAGAGTACATGCAAAAAAGGCTCCACGAATACAAGGAGACCTATGCCAATCCCATCTATGACATATCATCCAACCTCAACGTGGAAGACGTCATAAAACCCGCGGAGACCAGGAGCTATCTCATCCGCGCGCTCGCCATGCTCGAAGGAAAGAAAAAAACCCGGCCGCAAAAAAGACACGGCAACATCCCGCTATAGCCGCTTATTAAATGGTGTATGTTGCGAAACGGAGGTTTAATGGTTCATCCGGTTTATTGGTACCTGATCAAAAACAGGCGGTTACCGCTTTGTCGGCTGCCGGCGGGGAGCTTGACCTTCTCATGCTTAGCGGCTATGGTATTAATGCCGGCATGGAGGTCAGGGCAACTTATTGATTTATGCAGAAATAATGGCACCGGAGGAAGCGCTGGAGCGAATTTATGTCGCGACTGAATGTCGCTCGCACGTATCACCGGAAGTCGCGACTAAAGTCGCTCGCACGTATCAGCTTACTTTGACAGAGCACGTTAAGGCGTTCGACACGGGCGGCAGTGCCTTGTCAAGCTTACTATGACGCATAGTCTGCGAGCGTCGGAAGTCGCGACTAAAGTCGCTCGCACGTATCAGCTTACTTTGACAGAGCACGTTAAGGCGTTCGACACCCCAGTGCATTCCATCATCTTCTTCTCGTCCTTAATAAATTCGATGAATTTG
>CAYQTK010000067.1:0-18828 GCA_964420375.1 uncultured bacterium | reverse complement strand
CCCGAAATGACCGTTGTTTCGATGTCCTGCGGTGATATTTACTGCTCAAACTTGCCTGGCCCGGACGTGACAAATTCTTGAAAGCTATTATAATATAACATTGAAATCGCTGGTTCGTGGTGGAGGCGGCGTGTCCGGCGTTTAAGGCTCGAGGTCTCGAGGGGCAATAATGGTAAAGCGACTTATACCCTTTCTGGTGTTGGCGGGCACGGCCATATTTTTTCTGCAAAACCATATTGACCGGACGCGGGAAGAAGCGGACCTCCGGCATGCCCGCAGGTTCACCGCGCCCGACCCTGCTATTGTAAAGGCGGCATCCATGGGCTATCACACGCTGGTAGCCGACATTTACTGGCTCCGCGCCATCCAGTACTACTCCGAGAGTGTTAGCCGGGGTTTTAAGCCCGTTGACCTTTATCCTCTTACCCGGTTCATTACCGGGCTGGACCCTGACTACTGCATGGTTTATTTCTTTTCCGGCCAGAACATGATGGGCAGAGGGGTGGACCCTCACAAAGTGGTCGAGGTTCTGGAAAAGGGCAAAAAGCATTGTCCTCATAAGCGAAAGCTTCCCATGCTGCTGGGCTACTGTTATTACTTTCATCTTAACGAGCGGGAGAAGGCGGCAGAGAATATCGAGCTGGCTGCCAAGATGAAGGAGCTGCCTTACCTGTCCCTTCTGGCGTCCCGCATCCGCAACGAGGCCGGACAACTGGAAACCGGCCTCCGGTTTCTCGAGGAGATGCTGAAACAGACGGAGGATGAAGACGCGCGCGACAGGTATATACGGAGGATCACGGAGATCAGGACAAAACAATTGGAGGAGCATCTTACTGGCAAGTTGGACAAATATCATGATTCCAACGGACATTACCCGCAAAGCCTGGATGAACTGGTGGGAGCCGGCTACATAAAAGAAATCCCCGAAAACCCCTTGCGCCGCTACTCGAAAAAGTATCGCTTTGTCTACGACAGAAAAGAGCAGCGGATACGAAGCGAGCCGCGGGTCTTCCTTAAAGTTTACGAAACACCAAAGAAGAAAAAGAAGAAGCGTCGGAAAGGAGATTAGGATGCCGTCTGGCGGGGACGATAATGTTCTAAGTGTTTCAGGTCTTCGCAAGGTCTTTTATAGCGGGTTTTTGCGCCGCCGGATCGAGGTCCTGCGAGGTATCAGCCTCGATGCCTATCCCAACGAGATTCTGGGTTTCCTCGGGCCTAACGGCGCCGGCAAGACCACCTGCATCAAGATACTGCTCGGTCTCATGCATCCGACCTCCGGTGACGGCCGGATACTGGGAGCGCCTCTGGGGGACGTGAAGATAAAAAACCGCCTCGGTTTTCTGCCCGAACAGCCTTACTTTTACGACTTTCTCTCCGGTGAAGAGCTCCTGGACTTCTACGCCCGCTTCCACGGTCTCAGGAAGCGGGAGCGACAGGAGCGGGTAAAAGAGCTTTTAGATCAGACGGGAATGTATGAAGCCCGGGGGCTGGCCTTGCGGAAGTACTCGAAGGGGATGCTGCAAAGGATCGGACTTGCCCAGGCCATTCTCGGGGACCCGGACTTTGTAATCCTGGACGAGCCCATGTCCGGCCTGGACCCGGTGGGCCGCCGCGACATGCGGGAGATAATTCTCCGGCTACGCGAGGAGGGTAAGACCATTTTCTTCAGTTCCCACATACTTCCGGACGTGGAGGAGATATGTGACCGGGTGACCATAATCCACAAGGGCGAGGTCCGCGGAACCGGCAGGCTTTCCGAGATACTGGAGGCTCCGGTCGAGAACATTGATATACATTTCAGCGGTCTGGACAATGAAGGTCTTGAACAGCTTGCGAACCTTTCCGAAGAGTTCCCCGGCCTGCGGGTGATGTCAAAGGGCAAGCTGGTTCTGGTAAGCGCCCCTGACTTTGAAGCCGCCGAAAGGGTGGAAGAAGTCGGCCGGAGCATGGGAGGCAGACTGGTCGGGCTAAAACCCCAGCGGGAGACGCTGGAGTCTTATTTCCTGCGGGAGATCGACCGAAAGGAGGATGCCAATTGAAGCTCTGGGCCATCACCTTCAACACCTTCCGCGAGACTATCAGGGACAGGATTCTTTACAACCTTCTGGTGTTTGCCATTCTCATGATCGTTATATCAGTGGCGATGGGCCGACTTTCCTTTGAGGAGAAGGAGAGGATCGCCATTGACGTGGGTCTGACCACCATCTCCATCTTCAGCATCATAATGGCCGTGTTTCTGGGGATACGGCTGGTGAACAAGGAGATCGACAAAAAGACGGTTTATACCCTTATAGCCAAGCCGGTTCCCCGTTATTACTTCATTGTGGGCAGGTACCTGGGACTCATGATTACCATCGGCTTTAATATCGTCATCATGACAGGTGCGTTTGGTTTGGTCATGTGTTACCTGCACCATGAACTGATCTGGCCCATAAACTACCCGGTTTTCCAGGCGCTCCTGCTTATCTTTTTAGAGGTCTCGATCATCATCTCCGTGGCCATGGTGTTTTCCAGTTTCTCCACCGCCACATTGAGCGCCATATTCACCCTTTGCTTTCTGGTCATCGGCAGGTTTACCGCGGGCATCTACGAGTTCGCAGAGTCTGCCAAAGACCCGGTGTTCAAGTGGGGCGGGATAATCCTGTATTACGTGGTGCCCACCCTTACCGATTTTGTGCAGATCGAAAACGCGGTATATGAAGACGCCCTTCCCGGCATGCTGTTTATGTCCATAATCAGCAAGGCCGTTCTGTGGACCGTGTTTTTCCTGGCCATCTCCATCGCCATCTTTGAGAAAAGGGATTTTGTATAAGTCGACCATTCCCCAAAAAAGGCGGGCAGATTCTCCGGATCCCGCGGCTGCGCTACTGGGGGTAATACTTTTTTTACGTGTGGTCATGCCGCCGAGCGTGTATGAATGGACCGGATACATGGGAAACGCGGCTCTGTGCCTTTTGGTCCTTTACCTTCTTGTAAAAGACCCGCGGGAGTTCAAGGCCGGCGACAACCTCGTTTTCGGGGGCGCCGTCCTCTACTTCGCCTCCATGTTCTTCACCATACCCCGGTCATTGGCGCCTGCGGACAGCCTATACGTATTTTTGAAAAACAGCGGCGGCTTCTTTATCCTCTTGGCGGGCCTGTCCCTGGGAACAAGGCGGCTGAAATGGATTTTAGGCGCGTTCCTTTTCGCCTTTGCGCTTTCCGCGGCCTTTGCTTTGCGCCAGCATTTCGGCGGGTTTGAAAAGACGCTTGCAGCTTCTGGCATTTCGGATTACGCCCGGGAGACTCTCCGGGAAGGAAGGGTATTCGGTCTTACCATGTCTCCCGACATGCTGGCCGTTACCATGGCTGCGGCCATTCCCGTTGTGCTTTCCATGCTCTTCCCGGCAGGGGTCGGGTCCGCAAAAAAGTTCTTCAAGAACCGGAAAACACCGGCTTTCGGCTTACTCCTCATCCTGTTCGCGTCCGTGCTTTTGCTCACCCGCTCATTGGGAGGAGTGCTCGCCGCGGGCGCCGGGCTTCTCGCGTGGTTCTTTCTAAAAGGACTTGCAAGCCCGGAAAGCCTTTTACGCCGGCAGTGGAAAAAGTTCGCT
Source organism: uncultured bacterium (assembly GCA_964420375.1). Taxonomy (GTDB): domain Bacteria; phylum RBG-13-61-14; class RBG-13-61-14; order RBG-13-61-14; family DATKZS01; genus CAYQTK01. The sequence continues at coordinate 15,235 of CAYQTK010000067.1, read as the reverse complement.
GTTTTACTGACAATATTGTTAATCGGGGGATGCTCGGCCGTAGTCGTTTTGCGTGGCGGCCACTTTCTGGAGTTCGAGGGCCGCCACAACCCGCTGGTAATGCGACTCCACAACTGGGAGGCGGCTGTCCGGCTCTTCGCGGAGTTCCCCCTGACCGGGGCGGGGGCGGGACAGTACGGCGCGGGTATGCTCAAGCACAGGAGCATGACGGGCAACGAAGCCCAGCACGCGCATAACTCTCTTCTCGAAGCTCTTTCCGAAACCGGGATTCCCGGCTTTATCGGGCTTGCCTTGTTGTTCGTCGGTTTTCTCAGGCGGGCCTTTTTGACTGCGCGGCCATCCGCTTTCGGAACCCGTATGACCGGGGAAACGTTATGGATTTGCATAGGCGCTTTTTCCGGAGCTGTTGCGCTGATGGCACATTCCTTTATCGACTTCAGCATGCAGGTCCCGGAGGCCGCCGCCCTGTTCTGGCTGGCTGCTGGTGTTGCAGCGTCGCAGCCATCAGATAAAGGCCAACAAATTCCGTGGCCTCGAAAGACACGTTTTTTGGTCATCGCCGCCGCCGCTGCTTTGCTTGTCACCTTTGCCGCGAACATGTATCACATGCAAGCGGAGCGCATCAAGCAAGAAGCCCGTCGGGCCGCTGCCGGGAACGACTGGACCACTGCTCTTAAGAAATGGGAGGCGGCGCTGGAGTGGCGCTCCCGAGACAGGGAGGCTCTGGTCCGGAAAGCGCGGGCGCTGGCGTTTTCGAAACAGGGGACCCGAAACCTGGCGCGGGCGCGGGCGGCACTGCGGAGGGCCGTTTTCCTGGAGCCGCGGTATCCCTTTGTTTACGAGTACTACGGCCATGTCCTGGCGAAAAGCGAGCCGGCTCGCGCGGAGAAGATGTTTGTGCAGGCGGTGTCCTTGTACCCCAACTCCATGGAACTTAACCTGACTTTGGGGGAATGGTTTATAAAACAGAAAAGGTATGACAAGGCGGAAGAGGTCCTCCGTCACGCTGCCGGGTGCGGAAGCTCAAACGGGGACGTACTGTTTCAGCTTTCCAGGCTTTACTTCATAAAGGGCGATCTGAAACAAGGGAGCGCGTTCTTGAAGAGATCGGCTTTTGCGCCGCCGGTCATGCCGGCGAGGGCAAAACAATATGTCCTTTTCATGTTAAAACAGGACAAAACCGGAAAGGCCCGCGATTTCGTCTCCAGGTGGAAACGAAGAAACCCGGAGCACACCGGCGCTCTCCGGGACCTGGAACGCAGGCTTTCAGAGGGGGCGGGAACGGACCGATAGTTTGCTCGAGCTTCGGTAGTGGGAGAGCTGATAACCAAAGGCGTTGTGATCTCAGGCGGTACGTCCCGGCCAGCATTAAAAACCCGATTTTTGTGCGTCATTTTAATCTTGACAAGACACTACTGATGCTCATGTAAAAAGTCCGAAATCGGCCTTTTTAGCCCTCGTAACTAGTGCCTTGTCAAAAGCTTTTTGGGCAATAGAAAATAGCTTTTCAGGCAATAGAAAATAATCGTGCGAGCGGCTTTAGCCGCGATCTTTATTGGATCCGTTCACCTTTTTTCGAGTGACAAAGCAAAAGTGCTCTGTCAAGCATTTTGCGTCGCTTACAAGAGAGAGCTTCTTCATGCGAGCGACTGATATCGCGACTTCCGTCGCTCTCACGAAGCTTATAAATTTTAATGTGATCCGCCACTACTGCTCTGTAAAACGCTTCTCGAAGAATAGAAGAGCATCTTGCGAGCAGCTTCAGCTTCTCGAAGACAGAAGAGAATCGTGCGAGCGGCTGATACCGCGATTTTCGTCGGCGCTGTTCCCCTTTTCGAGAGACAGAGCACTATGTGACCTGCTTCGGCTGTGGCAGATACCATCGCTATTGCCGGAGAGTCATCATGGTGAGTCTTTCAGCCTGTTGCGTTGCCACCCACGCAGTTTCGGGTACGAAACTGCGTGGGCCACCCCGGAGGCAATAACCACCAAATATGTCGCACACCCCCTTACAAAACCTCTTATAGGAAATAGAAGAGACTCTCTCTTGAATTGGCGCCGGGCCTTGATAAAATTGTGGCCGGCAGGAAAAAGCGGGGAGGGCGGCGATGAAGGAGACTAGAGTATGTGTCATAGGTCTCGGCACCATGGGTTCCCAGATAGCTATGGTGTTCGCAGCGGGCGGCTTTAAGACAACGGTGGTGGAGAATGACCGGTCACGGCTGGACCAGGGCATGGACCGCATCCACTCCTTTGTTGACCGTCGGGTGAAGAAGGGCAAGTTGAGCACGGCGGACGCGGAGGCTCTCTTTGCATGCCTTGACCCGACCCTGGACGTTGACTCTGCTTCCGGGGACTGCGGCTTTATCCTGGAGGCGGTGTTCGAGGACATGGAGACCAAGAAGGAGGTGTTCGCCCGGGCTGACAAACAAGCCCCTGCAGAGACCTTGATCGCGTCCAACACCAGCACCTTGTCAATCACCGAGATCGCTTCGGCCACCGGCCGGCCGGACAGGTGCCTGGGCGCACATTTTCTGATCCCCGCGGCATTGACTCCACTGGTGGAAGTGGTCCGGGGCCAGGCCACCTCCGACGGGACCGTGGACCGCACAGTGGACATGCTTCGCGCCTGCGGAAAGGACACGGTGGTGGTGAACGACTTTCCTGCTTTCGTCATTAACCGTCTTTACATCCCGCTTTTGAACGAGGCCCTGTTCGCGCTCTCCGAAGGCGTGGCATCCGCGGAAGAAATCGACAAGGCGTGCGAGAAGGGTCTCGGCATGCCGCTCGGTCCGCTGGCCGCGGCCGACGCCTCCGGCCTGGACGTTGTCCTCTCCTGCGTGGAAACGCTGCACCAAGAGCTGGGAGACAAGTACCGGCCGGCTCCCCTTCTTAAAAAACTCGTCCGCGCCGGACACCTGGGAAAAAAGGCCGGCAAAGGGGTTTACGAGTATTGAAATTCCGGTAAAGGAGAACGGTAATGTCAAGTAAGAGAAAGGCGTTAATTTCTGCGGCGGCACTGGCCGTGATTATTCTGTCCGGCTGCTCGGTTGCCGATTACTTCTCGTCCAATGATCCCGTGCCGATCGGCGATAAAAAACTGGTCTCCCACACTCCCAAGTACAGCTTGGGCAAGTGGACGGTAGCCCGGGCGTCCCTGCATAACCATACCGTTCTCTCCGACGGGTGCAGGGCTCCCGCAGACCTTGTCAAGCAGGCCCGGCTCGAGGGCATGTCCGTCCTGGCGATCACCGACCACCGGGAAGGAGACTTCTGTTACAAGGACACCAATATTTGCATCACCTTTAACGGCATCGAGAAGATCGGCTATGAAGAGTACTTCAGAAGGCTCCGCAAACTGAAGCGCGAGAACCCGGACATTATCCTTCTCATCGGCATCGAGGTCATGCCCTGGTTTTATAACGCGGGCAAGTTTCCCCACATGGTCATCACCAACCAGAACGCCCACTTCACCGTATACGACATCCACGATCCGGAGGTATATGAAAACATGCCCGCCCGCCGGAGCCTGGACACCCTTGAGCCCGAGCTTTCCCCCGGCATCGGGCCTTACCGAAAGTTCGTAAGCTACATAAAAGACCGCGGCGGCATCGTCCACGCGGTGCACGTCGAGTCCTACCAGGACATATGGACCGCAAACGTCATCCACGCCACCAGCACTCCCCGGCCGGAGCACATCTTCGAGCTGCCCGGCATCACCGGCTTCTCCGTGCTTCCCGAAGGCTGGAAAATCGCGGGCGCGGTTGGTGGCTACTGGGACACTATGCTCTCCGATTACATGCTGGGCTTCCGGCAAGCGCCGCTGTGGGCCAATGCAGACGCGGACTATCACGGGCCCGGCGGCAGCCTCCACCGGAGCACGACCCTGCTTTACATGAAGGAGTGGAGCGAGGCCGAGGTCTACCGCTGCATGCGGGAAGGACGCATGGTAAGCCTGCAGGGCAAAGCTTTCCAGGACTCGTATGTGACCGAGTTCTCGGTCTCCGGCAACGGCAGGCCGGCCGAGCCGATAATGTTCGGACAGGAGTTGTCCCTTGCCAGGCCGCCGGTGGTCCGCTTCAGCCTGGACCACGAAATCGAGGACGTGACAGTAAAGCTCATCAGGAACGGGCAGGTCATCCATCAAACCAATAAATGCCGGTTCGAGTACAAGGACCGGCAAGTGTTTGAGGACAACCTTCCCGCGTTCTACCGGGTCGAGGTCGAAGGGCCTTACCTGGAGCCGGAGGGGGATAAAAGGCCGGACACCGCACCGAAGAGCATGCTCTTTACCAATCCCGTGTTCGTGCGCATGAAAGGCATCGCCGACTTTCCCGAGCTTTTCTCTTTATGGATGGATGAGCTCTCCGGCATTGCGCTGGGGAGAGAAGAGCCCGGGTCATGACCAAAGCCGTTCCCGCCTGGCAGATCGAGCTCACCAGGCTCACGCCGGTAAAGGTTTTCCTCCGCGCGGTAAAGGAGAAGTGCGCGCCCGGCAAACAGGCCATGACCCGCAAGGAGCGGGCATGCCGGGCCATCGAGTTCAAAGGCCCCGACCGCGTACCTCATCAGAAACAGGACTTCTGGTTCCTGTTCCATCACCCGCCCCGGTCATGGCAGCCGCCGGCGGGCTATTACCCTTACGTGCATCCCGGGTTTGTGACCGCCCGCGCCTGGAAGTGGAAAGCTCGGAGCGGGACCGGCTGGCTTAAAGAAGACCGCACCGCCATTGACGAGTTCGGCACTGTATGGCGGGTCTCCGGCCGGACCAGCCTGGGCGAGACCTTGAAGTGCCCCTTGGAGGACGGCTGGCACCTGCTGGACAAGTATGAGCTTCCCGACATGAAGGACTTCTCGCGGTTCGAGCAGTCGGCGAAGCTGTCAAGATGGCTCTCCGGCGACCGCTACCGCCTGGGTGTGGACACCAACAGCATCCGGGAGAGGTTCCAGTATCTGAGGGGGTTCGAGAACGCCATGACCGACCTCGTCCTCCATCCCGCGGAAACGGAGCGGCTTCTCGACATGATCACCGATATGACCGTGGACATGGTCGACAACTTCCATCGCGCGGGCGCGGACGGCTTCATGCTGGTCGACGACTGGGGATCGCAGGAGAGGGCGCTGGTATCGCCGCAGCACTTCGAGAGGTTCTTCCTGCCCAGGTACCGGCGCATTACCGACCATTGCCATGAACTCGGCATGCACTGCGGGCTCCACTCCTGCGGAGACATCAAGGCCCTGGTCCCGCTCATGATCGAGTCGGGACTCGACTTCCTACAGCTCGACAGCCCCGACATGTGCGGCATCGACTGGCTGTCCGAAAACGCCGCGGGCAGGATTTGCATCTTCGCATCCGTGGACATCCAGAACGTATACCCCACCAACGACCCGCAAAAAATAGAGATTTACGTGCGAGAACTGGTTGAAAAAATCGGCTCGGAAGAAGGCGGCCTGGTGGCCTGGCCCTATGCCGAGACTTGGGTCATCGGCGCAGGAATAAGATCGGTATGGCTGGAAGAGAGATTATGGAGAAAGTACGGGAGTCCGGCTAGCTGAACGCAAGGTATGGTGATCAATTCCGTTCTTTTTGTCAAAGAGACTGCAAAACATCATGTTCCGCATCTGAGCAAAGGGCGGCAAATGAGCCGTATTAAGGACAAACCCAAAAATAAAGTTCATCCGGTTTATTGGCACCTGAACAAAAACAAGCGGTTACCGCTTTGTCGGCTGCCAGGGGGGAGCTTGAGGTCCTCACGCTTAGCGGCGATGGTATTAATGCCGGCCTGGAGGATAGGGCAACTTATTGATTTATGCAGAAATAATGGTACCGGAGGAAGCACTGGAGCGAATTTATGTCGCGACTAAAGTCGCTCGCACGTATCACCGGAAGTCGCGAATGAAGTCGCTCGCACGAAGAAGATCTGTCTTGTAAGCGACGATAAACGCATCTTTGATTATGCACCCACACTAAAATACGTAGAACCTTTTTACAAAGCGGAACATGATATATGATAGGGGAAAATTCCGGAAATGATTGCGGAGAGGCATCAATCCATGAAGATATTCGCTGTAAACGGCAGCCCGAGACGAGACAAGGGCAACACGGCAAGGATATTACATCCCTTTTTGGAAGGCGCCAAAGAAGCGGGGGCTTCAGTGGACCTGGTAAACATCAGGGACAAGGACGTAAGGTCCTGCCTGGGCTGCAATGCCTGCTGGCTCAAGACGCCCGGCCGGTGTGTCCAAAAGGACGACATGGCCGGGCTTCTGGAGATGATGAGCGACTGCGAGGTCGCCGTCCTGGCTTCCCCCATCTACGCGGGGGCTGTCACTGGACAGATGAAGATCTTCATGGACCGCATGATAACCGCCACCCAGCCCTTTATCGAGGTGGTGGACGACTGCTGCACACACGTAAAGCCCGAGGGCTCGCAATTCAAGGGACTGGTGTTTGTGTCCAACAACGGCTTCCACGAGCTGTATCACTTTGACGACCTGGTCTCCCACATGAGGTCGTTGGCCCGCATGATGCAAGCAGAGCTGCTCGGCAAGCTGCTCCGGCCACACGGCGTCATCCTCCAGATGGCGGAACAACACATGCCCGACAAGACAGACAAGGTATACACTGCAGCACGTGAGGCAGGCCGGGAACTGGTGCAAAAAGGAAGGGTCTCCGAGCAAACGGAAAAAGAAGTAGCCAAAGAACTCATCCCCAGAGACGCGTTTGTAAAAGCAATGAACGACTACTTCAGGAAAGCATGGGAGGAGGGGGGCGGCACAGTCACTGTTTTTCCCCGGTAATGGACTGAGACCTAATTCTTTCTTAACATCGGTAACGGTTTCAGTTTTTCGACTTTGTAAAGAGAAGCGGGCGGAGCGCCTTGCTGTTGTTTCACGTCATAAGACTTCATAAGAATGAGCTTTTCACCCTTATACCTTTTCACGGTCGGCCACAGATAGTGATATGAAAAATAAGAAGCGCCGACCGCGTCTTTCTCCGAGTCCATGATTACGTAATCGATGTCGTGCTCGTAAATCCAGCGCATGATCGTTTCCGGCCGGGCCATGGGCACAGGCGCGCAAACCCGCTCCGCCACCAGCCCGCAGGGATGTACGGAATGGAACATGATCTTCGCGTCAGGGAGGGACCGTCGCCTGAGCAGGTCCAGAAGCAGCAGGCTGTGATAAGCCTGCTGCCGCGGCGCCACAATGGTCATCTCCTTTCTTTCCAGCTTGTAGGCGGGCGCCCGGAAGCGCTCGGTTATAATCTGTGCGTCTGCGCCCAGGTTGGCCAGTATAAAAAGCAGCCCCGCTGCGAGGGCTATAACACGGGCCCGTTGCGTGTCCGGCGCAGAAGGCAGAAGCTTTGCCGTCTGCCCGGCGAGCCATGTTATTGCAATGACCATGGCCAGGAGCAGCACCGGCAAGGCGGGCGCCAGAAACCGCGGGTGCGGAAAAGGCCACACCAGCGCCACCAGCAGGGTCAGCCCGGCATATATCTCGCTTGCTCTCCTTTGTTGAAACACCAGAACCCCGAGACCGCCGATTACCGCCAAAAACCATAGTCCCGCCAATGCGGCCCGAACACCGGGCGGAAGCCGCTCGAGTGCGGGTACGAAGAACCCCGGCGTATGGAACAGGTAATGCTTTCCGTTGTCTACGAGCCGTTTCACAAAGCGTTTCGCAGTGAGCCGTTTCGGAGGCGGGATCAAGGGAATGCCCTGGTCTTCAGCCAGCCAGTAGGAGCTGCTAAGCGGCTCGCCCACCAGCAGCTTGGACAGATAGGGCTGGTCCTTGGCAGCTTCGGCATAATAGTTACGCAAGGTCCAGCCCCCGAAACACAAGCCGGTGATAACGACCACAGTGCCGGAGATGTACAGTCTTCGCCGAACAGGGACCTCCCTGCTGAAAATCACTGCCAAAACTGCTGTTACCGGAAGAGTTACTCCAATGGCACGAGTAAGTATGGCAGCGGAAGCCATAACAGAAAAGCAGACTATGGCAGGCAGGCTTTTAAAACCGCGCTCCTGCTCCCTTTCAAACAGGAAAAGCGACCATAACAGCAGGGCGGTGAAAAGAACGCCGGAGTAGAGATGCTTAGCCATACCGATCCAGAAAGGCAGGGTCATGGAAAAAAAAGTGATCATTACTCCGGGCGCCCATGCCTGCATCCGCTTACGTAAAAGGAGCGCGCCCCCCAAAAAGGCCGCTCCTCCGAAAAGGTTGTTGATGAACTTGAAAACAAATATGTTCTCGCTAAAGACCACTGATATCAAGGCCAGAAGAGCGGTCAGGCCGGGCGGCCTTACCGTGCAGGGAGGAGAACCGAGACGGAAGACCTCGCGAAAACCCTGCCCGGATGCAAGCGCGCGAGAGAGAAGAATGTCGCCCGCTGACGCGCCCTGCAGAAAGTAGAACCTCTGGTTGGACATCACAAGGTAGAGGCCGGCAACAACCAGCAAACAACCCGTGATATATATCATTTCCCGCTTTTGCAAAGCCTTCTCCGCGAAAGACCGCGCCTTTTAAGGTGATTGAGAACGCCGCCTTCCTAAAAGCATATCATAAACCCCCGGCCGCTTTTATAAAAAGTTCTTCCGGCTGATGTCTGCATTTTTGTTGACAACCTTTTCTTTGCTTCTTAGTTTTTCCATAGGCCGGACAGATGAAAGCCGGCCGAGGAAAGGAGGAATTATTATGCCTGTATACCTGGTCCAGCACGGCAAGCAGATACCCAAGGAAGAAGACCCTGAGCAGCACCTTTCGGAGAAGGGCAGAAAGGACGTGGAGGCTGTTTGCGAAGCCGCGGCCGACAAGGGCCTCGAGGTCGAAAAGATTTTTCACAGCAGCAAGACCCGGGCCCAAGAGACAGCGGAAGTTATGGCTTCCATCCTGAAAGCCCGGCAGGGCACTGCGCAGAAAGAGGGCATCCAGGCGCTCGACGATGTAAAGCCCATAGCAGCAGATTTCGATCCCGACGGCAACATTATGCTGGTGGGCCACCTGCCTTTCATGGAGAAGCTGGCTTCATATCTTATCACCGGCAACGAGACGCCCGCGGTAGTCAAGTTCCAAAACGGCGGCATAGTCTGCCTGGACAAGCTTCCTGAAGAAGACACCTGGCACGTGCGCTGGTCCCTTGTCCCCTATCTCTGAGTCGTGTTTTATTTTAGGGAAGAGTCGGGGGAACGGTTTTATTTCCGGATATAACCCAGTGATTTGAGCATTTTGATGGTGCGGGCGCTCGCCTTGCCTTGGCGAGGGGCGTTTTTGTTGATGCTTTCGTCAATGTTGCGGATGAGCGCATCGACTTGTTTGCGAATATCCGGGGGCATTTGCTTGTCACCATAGATGTTATGCGACTCGCCGGGGTCTTCCTCCAGATCATAAGCCTCTGCTTCCAGTGTCTCCATAGTGACGATCACCTTTATGCCTTGAGAGTAAAAGGCGAACTTGTCTTCTTTCCCCCATAACAGGTTCATGGCCACAAGAGGACCCTGCCGGTCTTTGAGTCCGCCCCACCCGTCATACAGGTTTGCACCCTCAACTTCGGGCACGTCCATCTTCATGTAGGATGACACCGTGGGAAAGATGTCGGCAGTGGATACGTACTCGCGGAACACTCCTTCGGGCACCTGGAAAAAGTCCCTTTCCGGGAACTTGATGATGAGCGGAACGTGAAGAAGCTCCTGGTAGAGGGTGTGTCCGTGCTCGAACCCGCGGTGCTCCCAGAACTCCTCGCCGTGGTCTGCGGTCAGGACTATGAGCGAGTCTTCGTAAAAGCCCTTGTACTTGAGAAAAGAGATAAACTCGCCTACCTGGTGGTCTACTTCAAAGACCTCGGCGTCGTAAAGAGCCTTTACAAACTCCCGGCCCGCCGGGTCTTTCAAGGTGTCGCCGCAGCGCACCCCGGCAAGGTTCTTCGCGCAAAAGGGACCAGCCGGCTTTCCGGAATCACCTTTAATAAACTTACGCTCGTGCTCCTGCAGGGGGTCATAGCAAAGATGCGGATCAAAAAAATGCAGGACCATGAACACGGGCTTGTCCGCGCTGGTCAGCATCCATTGCTTGGCATCGTTGACCACCCGGCGTGCCCTCCTGATGTGACGGTTGCTTCCCGGTTGCCAGTCATAATTGTCAAACCCCCTGTCCAGCTTATATGCGGAGGACACAAAGGGATTGTTGAAAAACCCCGTCGTGTAATACCCGTTTTCGCGGAAAAGCTCGGCCATTGCCGGCACGTCGCTTCGCATGACCGCAAGGCTTAACCTGCGGACTTCAGTTCGGGGATTCATTCTCCATCCCGCCTGGTGGGTGTACGGCAAGCTCCCGGTCAGGATGCCGGCTATGGCCGGCATGGTCCAGGGTGCGGTAGAGACCGCATTTTCAAACCTCACCCCGTCAGCGGCAAGCGCGTCTATGTTCGGAGTGGTGTCTCTTTCATAACCGTAACAGCCCACGTGAGAAGCCGGCAGGGTGTCGATGATAAGAACAAACACCCCGGAAGGCCGCGTCTGCGACTGATATCTGAAAAGGAACACGCCCGCAGCAAGAACGAGCACAAGACAAACGGTAACGAGAACATATATTAAAAACTTTTTCTTTGTCACCGTGTCCGCCTTTTTTCGAGTGCGCAAAACCTCTCCGAAACGGGTGCTACTCCGGTCTCATTACCATGTGATAGTCGGCTGCCTTTTTGACCCGGGCCGGGTTTTTGTCCGCAATCACGTAGCCGCTTTTTAAAAACAGCTTGTGCATGTCGTCGTAGTGGGGCGACAACCACTGCCCGGACTGGGAGCCGTCAATGACCATGAGCGCTTTATCGGGAGAGGACATGTCCATGATGTGGCGCTGGCAGGGCCCGACCATGGTCTTATAGGGGACCTTGCCGAACCCGGCGACCTTGGCGTTCCTCACGGTGTGGTCCGCGCCCAGGTGGGGGAATGGGCCCACCGACATCCGGTCGCCCTGCAAAAGCCCCAGCATGTGATACCACTTGATAACGTGAATGTCTCCCCACCTCCGGTCCGAGGAAGACCGACCCCACTTCCGGTCAACCCCGCGCACGGCGTCTGCAAGGGACGCAACCATTATGTCCGCCCGGTCCTCGATCTCCGGCGTGTCCTTGTCGTCAAAGAAGTCGCACTCCGGGTCCGAAAGGCAGAGGTCCACGACCATGTAGGAGTAGCCTTCCTGCTTCAAAGCAGACAGGTCTCCCTTGTCAACCTCGTCTGCCATGGTGTTATCGAAAAGCGCCTTTAAATACTCGAAGAATATCACCGGAGCGGTCGAAGAAAGCCGGGCCTCGTAGTCCCACTGCCGGAGCTCCTCCGCTGCCGCCAGCAACCTCTTGTCGGCCGGGTCCTTCTCCTCTACAGCATCCAAAATCATGGGCACCTGCCGGCGCGCCCGCCGGACCTGCACGTCGTTCTGGATGCGCTTCATGTCCTCCATGTCGAGCGGAGCGAGCTCTTTTATCATCTCCTCGATGCGCATGGCCCGCCAGGGCTCTGCATAGTGGGTGGAGAACACGTAGGGGTAGTAGCGTGGGTCTACAACCTGGTTGTTAGCTGATATCATGTATCCCCTTTCCGGGTCAATGGCGTGGGGAAGCTCCATCAGGGGGATATGGCCGGTCCAGTCGAACTCGCCGGACTCTCCGGGCACGGGCAGAACGCCTATGCCTTTGCCGCGGACGGGCACCAGCCCGCCGGGAAGATAGGCGATCCTTCCTTCCGAGTCGGTGGCCACCCAGTTCTGGTTGGGAAGGTCAACCAGCTCCATGGCGTGAATAAAGTCGTCAAGACAATCTCCCCGGTTCAGCTTTTCCAGCGCAAGGGTAATGTTCAAAAACCCGAACTTGTCGTCCATGGCCCGGTACTCTTTCATGAACTCGGAAACAGACGAAGTGGACACGGCAAGGTCGAACGCCCTGGTGTCGCGGCTCATGTCCCACGCGCTCCAGCGGAGGGCCACCGGCGGCGTGCCCTTGGGAAGGCCGGGAACGATGTCGTTTATTACCGGGCCGTGCACCGTGTGCCGGATGGAAAGTTCCTTTTTAATAAAGCTCTTTCCCACCCGCACCTTGCAGGTCTCCTTGCGGACCGTGAAGGGGCGCCACTCTCCCTTGTAAAGGTACTTGCCGGGTCTTTCCGGGTCCGTTGTTTCAATGAAGAGGTCCTGTACGTCAGCCCGCGAGGTTGTGGACCCCCATCCCAGCTTGCGGGTGTGTCCCAGGACCACGTAGGGGTTCCCGGCAAAGGTCACGCCGTAAGCGTCATAACCCGCACCCTTGAGCCGCATGATGTAAAACAGGGACGGCTCCACGTGCTGGAGGTGGGGGTCATTGGCCAGCATTGCGGCCCCGGACTCGGTGAGCTTGCCGGAGACCACCCAGTTGTTGGACCCCATTGCCGGGTCGATGTTAAGCGCACGTCGGTAGAGGTGTTCCGCGGCAAGCAGAGCGGATGCAGCGTCCGCGGACAGGGACAGGTCGTATCCGACCTCATCCGGCGACGGACGTCCGCCCGGAGGAATGTCGCGGGGGGTATCCAGCCGGTTTTGCAACATGGAGGTCGGAACGATGGACGGACCGGGCGCGCCATGGATCGGAAACAGCCTCCATCCTTTCTCCGGCCCGTATTTCTTGATGGCTGCGTAGCGGGGAAGCTCGACCGCCATGTTCGAACAGAGCAGGCTTCCGATGAACTTCGAGAAGCTGATGATGTCGCGCACCCGCCAGTGGTCCGGCTTGACCTTGAGGATGCGGAACTCGACGGGAAGCTCAGCGTAGTCGCCGTGGCTGTCTATATAGGCGTTGACGCCGTCGCAAAAGGCCTGGAGCCGGCTGTAGACCTCCGGGTTGGTCTCTTGGAGCATGGCTTCGCCCAGCTTGCCCAGATAGTTCATGCCCATGACCCGCTGGTGCCGGTCGAGCGCGGTGGTCGAAAGCGGCATGCCCGCCATCTGTACGCCGGGCACGCCGATGTCTCCCAGAAGCTCGGCTGTGCGGCCCTCGGCGATCGCCCGGAACATGATCATCTGCCAGAGCCGGTCCTGGGCCTGCACGTATCCCGCGGCGAAAAAGAGGTCATGGGGATCGTCCGCAAAGACGTGGGGTATGGCCCACTTGTCGCGATACACGTCTACCTTTCCGGACAGCCCGGGTATGGCAACCCTGGCGTTGTAGTCGGCAAGCGCCGGGTCCTTTTCATACCCCTTCATCTCGTTGTAGTGGAAGTTGGTGAGAAGCGCGCATCCCGCGGCCATGATTGCAACTGCGGTAGCCAGACATATCTTAACGGTCCTTTTCATTACCATCTCTCCTTGGTTCAAGACTTCTTCTTTTTATGCCGACACCACGTTGTAAAAGTACACGAACAGCTTGTCAGCAGTCTCCGGCGGCAGCGAGTTAAGTATCCGGTTTATGCCCGCCATGCTCTTGGGAAGCGCTCCTCCCTCGATGCCCGCCATCTTGAAGAGTTTTTCCAGCTTTTGGGCGTCCATGTTCGCCAGGTCCTCGCCGGACAGGGCGTTTAAAAGTTCCGCCGGCATCGGCTCTTCCGGCCCTTTCTTTACCGCCTCCACCGACTCTGCGAGGTCTTTCTTCCATTGGCTTATCAAGCCGGTGTTGGGCGGAAGCACGGTAAGGTGGAAGTTCTCCTTGTGCTCTTTGCCCTGCCTGAACTGGGCCTGGATGTGCCAGCCGCGCGACTTCATCTCATCCGTCAGCCGGAAGATGTCCACCGTGTCCGAGCCTACCGACAGTATACAGGTCTCCGGCCTGCCGATAATATAGAGGTCCTCCATGTCATCCACCGCTCTTATTATCTCTTGGGTGGCCTCATAGAGGTCTCCGGCAACCTGTCGGTATCCTTCCTGTCCCAGGTAATTCATCACCGCCCAGGTGGCCGCCAGCGCTCCGCCCGACCGGGAGCTCTGCACTGTGGGGTTTATGATGGTGTAGCCGGTCCACTTCGAGGACGCGAAAATCTGGTACTGCCGGTGTTCGCGGTTCCTGTGGAGTATCACGGAGGCGCCCTTGGGAGCGAAGCCGTACTTGTGAAAGTCCATGGATATGGACGTGACCCCCGGCACCCGGAAGTCGAAGTCCGGAAACTCGACTCCCAGCTCGCGGAAGTAGGGAAGCACAAAGGCGCCGATGCAGCCGTCCACGTGCAGGGATATGTCCCGGCTCTGCGCCAGTTCGGCAAGCTCGGGTACGGGATCGACAACGCCGGGAGCATAGGCCACTGCAGACGCCACTAGAAGAGCGGTGTTTTCGTTAACAGCCTTTTTGGCTGCGGCAACGTCCGCCCGCAAGGTCTCTCGGTCCACGGGGATAAAAACCGGCTTTAAGCAGAAGTACTCCGCGGCCTTGTGAAAAGAGGCATGAGCGGTCACCGGCAGGACCATCTCCGGCTCGGTCACCCCCCGCTTTGCACGCGCACGGTCGCGCGCCGTCTTTACAGCAAGCAGAACGCTTTCCGTGCCCCCGCTGGTGAAGTTGCCCACGACCTCCGAGTCGCCCGACAGGTGAGACGCGGACATGGAAACCACCTCTCGCTCCATCTCCATAAGGCTCGGGAAAAGACCCGGGTCAAGGGCGTTCTCCCACAGGTACATGACAAACGCCTCCTCGGCAACCCGGCGCACCTCGTCGTTCACCAGGAAGGCGTGTCCGAACATCCTGCCGTCATAAAGGCTGTGGTCCCCTTTACGGAACGCGGACAGCCCTTTCATGATCTCGGCTTTGGACAGTCCTTTCTCCGGGATACTTTTCATGGAAGACTCCTGTATCAAAGTGGATTAAACGGCTTGCAAATTGATATTAAAATCGTAAGTAAGATGCACTCTCAGGTCAAACCGCAGAAGGAATTCACCTCTCCCGGCCGGACTGAAAATACTCCGGAATCTTTCCTGCATAACTAGTGCCCTATCACTCGAAAAAAGGGAAACGGATCCAATGCAGATCGCGGCTAAAGCCGCTCGCACGATTATTTTCTATTCCCCAAAAAGCTATTTTCTATTCCCCAAAAAGCTTTTGACAAGGCACTAGTGTCCGTTGCGAAACGAAGGTTTAATTTACTTTTGCGGCGCTGTTTTGGACTGCGGCAGCAAGCTGTCCGCTTTCTCCGCCGGGAAGCTTGCTTTCCGGAAATGCTCTCCCCAAGAGGCTCGCAGTTTACGAGGCGTCTTTTTGTAAGTTCCGGCAAGCCGGAACTTATGAGTGCGA
>CAYQTK010000066.1:2893-18878 GCA_964420375.1 uncultured bacterium | reverse complement strand
CAAAGCGATAACAACAGCCAACCCCATCCCCATCTTCGTCCTCATGACTTAATCCTCCTTCTTTTGAGATATGCAGACAATTCATGCGCATCTTACCATGCGCTAAATACAATACTCCCCCCCCCTTCCCGAACGGGCCTGCGACATGAAAGGGGGGCAGATGGAACGACGGCGTCCCTGGGAGCGCGGGCGTCCCGCCCGCTTTTATCTGCGGCCGAGACTGTGTGAGGGGTCAGATATTTACAATTAAGTTTATCGTACTTTTCGGAGAGAAGGAGACCGGCAAGCGAGCTTGCCGGCAGAGAAAGCGAAAGCAAGCTTTCCCACTCCGATATCCGGAATTTGGATTGCGGCGGCTTGCCGCCGCTTTGTGTCAGGGAGCTTGCTCCCGTTATGATTGATGCCGGCACCGCCGGTTATATAATTGCAACCAAGATTGAAAAAGGCGGACCCGGCAAGCGAGCTTGCCGGCAGAGAAAGCGAAAGCAAGCTTTCGCAGTCCGAAAACGTAGTTTTGCATCGGGCTAGTGCTCTGTCACTCGAAAAAAGGGGAACGGATCCAATGCAGATCGCGGTATCAGCCGCTCGTACGATTATTTTATATTCTCAAAAAACTATTTTCTATTCCCAAAAAGCTTTTGACAAGACACTAGTGCTCAATCAAGCGTTTTTCGTGCGAGCAGCGAAAGTCGCGACTGAAGTCGCTCGCACACTATGCGTCAATGTAAGCATGACAAGCAGTGCTCTGGCAAGCGGTTTTCGTCGCTCGCACGACTTTATTATATTCCTGGAAGCCGCTTGCACGACTTTATTTTATTCCTGGAAAATAAATTGACAAAACACTCGTTTTTCATCGCCATAACGCAAGAGTGACGGAAGTCGCGATGGAAGTCGCTCGCATAGTATGCGTTATTACTCTTCTGACAACGCATTGGAATCAGATAAATACCGGCTCCTTGAACTCGCCGAAGACCTCTTTCATGGCGGAGTTGATCTCGCCCACCGTGGCATAGGCCTTGACCGCCTCCAGGATGTACGGCATGAGGTTGTCGTTTCTCTCACACGCGCTCCTGAGCTCGTCAAGCGACCGGTTGGCTTTTTCCGTGCTTCTTTGTTCCCTGAGCTTCTGGAGCTTTTTTATCTTGTCATCCGACTTCTCCCGGTCGTGATGATGAATGGTCAGCTCCTCGGGACCCGTCTCGGTTTTGTACTTGTTCACCCCCACCCATACCTTATCGCCGCGATGGATCTTCATCTCCGTCTGGTAAGCTTCTTCCGAAATCCACCTCTGCACAATTCCCTTCTCGATACAAGGCACCATCCCGCCCAGCTCGGCTATCTTATCCATGATCTTTCCGGCTTCTTCTTCCATGGAGTCGGTAAGGCTCTCCAGGAAGTAACTCCCGCCCAGGGGGTCCACGGTGTTTGTAAGTCCGGCTTCCTCAGCACATACCTGCTGAGTGCGGAGGGCCAGCTTGGTGGTCTCCGCGGTTGGCAGGGCATATGCTTCGTCATATGCGCAGGAGAAGATGGACTGCGCTCCTCCCAGCGCGGACGCCAGCACCTGGTAGGCGACCCTGACAATGTTGTTCATGGGCTCGGGCGCGCAAAGTGAGGCCCCACCACAGACCACGCCGAACCGGAAGGCCATTGACTTGGGGTCTTTTGCTTCCCACTTCTCCTTTACCAGCCGGGCCCACATGCGGCGGGCGGCCCGGTACTTGGCGGCTTCTTCAAAGATGTCGGTGTAGGTATAGAAGAAAAAAGACAGCCGGGAAGCGAACTCGTCAATATCGATGCCCCTCTCCAGCACGGTGTTCACGTACTCGATGGCGTCAGCCATTGTAAAGGCGATCTCCTGCATGGCGCTCGCGCCTGCGTCGCGGAAGTGTGCTCCTGCAATGGATATGGGGTTAAAGCGGGGCAGATGTTGCGAGCAGTGGATGATGGAATCGGCGATCAGCCGGAGCGAGGGTCGGGGCGGAAATATCCACGTTCCGCGGGCCACGAACTCCTTGAGCATATCGTTCTGGATGGTCCCCCGCAGCTTTTCGGGAGGCACGCCCTGCTTCTCGCCTACAGCAATGTACATGGCCAGCATGATGGCCGCAGTAGCGTTGATGGTAAAGCTGGTGGACACCGATGACAGGTCGATGTCCTTGAACACGGTCTCCATGTCCTCCAGGGAATCAATGGCCACCCCTACCCTTCCGACCTCGTCCTCCGCCATGGGGTCGTCGGAGTCAAGCCCGATCTGGGAAGGCAGGTCAAAAGCCACGGACAGGCCGGTGCCCCCCTGCTCCATCAAGTACTTGTACCTGATGTTGGTTTCTTCGGGCGTGCCGAACCCGGAGTACTGGCGCATGGTCCACGGTCGGGTGAGGTACATGGAGGGGTACGGTCCCCTGGTGTAAGGGAACTCGCCGGGGTTTCCCAGGTTCTCTTCATACGTCCACGGCAGATCCTCGGGTGTGGCCAGGGGCAGCACCGGCATCCCGGAGGAGGTCGCAGTCTCGTGGACATCGGTCTTCAAGGTCTGCCGCCACCGGTCGCGGGTGGGATTGTCGGTCATGGTCGGTCCTCCAGTGCTCCTCAAAACTGCCGGGAGCGGTAGTTACTGTTATGATCCGCACAAGGGATGATTATATGAAGGGAAAACCACCGGGTCAAGAGGTTGATTATTCATCATCCTCCATGTGACGGAACACTAACGACCAGCCGGCTTGTCTTTATTTACTTTAAGCAAACGGCTTATTCCGCCCCGAACCTCGGCCACTTTTTCAAAAGCTCCCTTTGTCTTGTCATCCCGCAGTATTCTCCGGAGCGTCGACTCGCCAAGCCCCATGACGATGTAATCAACGTCTTTTTGAAGGATATGGTTTCTTTGCTCGACCGGATTCCTGCTCCAATGAAGGGGCACGGCCTTTCTTCCCGAGTAGAAGTAAGTCAGCATGGGCTTTCTGCTCAAAATCACCGCATCTTGGGGGGTGAGCTTCCCCAGCATCTTGTTCATGACTATATAATCGGTAAACGCTATTTTCATGTTCCTGATCTGTTCGTTGCTCCACTGGGGGGGAAAACGGTACTTTGCCCAGTTTATAACAGGCCGGCGCCATTCATGTTTGGCGTCATCCGTTTGTATCACCACGGGCGAGATCGGCATCCATTGCGGTTCGAACCTCTGCTTTACCAAGAGCGACACCGAATATAACTGAAAAACCATGAGCAGGGAAGCGGCCCCTGCGAAAACGTACCCTGCCCTTTTCATAGACATGAGCCTCTCCGGCAGCCAGGTGATTCCACGAACAAGATAGAAACACGACAAGGGAATAACCGGCACCAGAAAACGCATCTCGTGAAACGGCCATAAAAGTACAATACAGATTGAAAAGATTGTAAACAGCTCGGCAGCAGTGCTTCCCCGCCGGAGCTCTCTTATAAAACCGGCAACGAGAAGAGCGATGACCAAAGGCCAGGCCGCTTGCAGGGCATTTATCGCCCAGACAGGAGAAAAGCTGCCGGCCGTCATTTCCGGGAGGTAAAGGCCGGCATTTTCAATAAGCCTCACGCCCAAATCGAGAACACCTATGGTTCCCGCTTCCAGGTTGTAGGGGTCTTTGGATAAAAACTGCCCTACATAGTCTGATGATTCGCCCGCTGCGACGTGGTTCCTCGCTATCCAGGGAACAGAGAGGAGCGCGGCCACGAGTATGAAAACAAGCCAGGCCGGCAATACCCGTCCCTTGATGTAAAGCTTGCTTTTCCGGCGCAAAAGTGCGGCTGCAAGCGCCGCGACCAGTGCCACGCCTGCGCTCCTTGTAAAGAAAGCCAGAACCGCGAGCACCGAGATTATGGCGATCCCTTTTATGCTCATGCCCTGCCCTTTTGCCGCCGGCGAGTCTTTTTCGATAACAAGCAACGCGGCAAACGCGAGCATCATGTAGAGCGGTTCGGAGAGGAGAAAAAGGCTTTGGAGATAGATCACGGGCATGGTTCCGAAAAGCACTGCAAAGACGATTCCCGCACGCTTGCTGGTACGGGTGGCTGCAAATGCTCCCAGTATCATTGCCTGGGCCGCGTTTAAAAAGGCGACCATGATGTGCATGGCGTAAAGGGGCCTTTCAAAGAGCAGGTGAAAAGGCGCCAGGATAAGTGGGAACATGAAGGGGAACTTGGTATGCGGCGGAGTTCCCGGCAGGTAGAGGTCTGCATATCCCTGTCCGGTTGCCATGGCCTTGGCCAGGAAGTAATAGACAACGCTGTCCCCGCCCAGGTTGCCGCCTATCTCCGAAGACGCCGCGGTAACATGGAGCGCGAAAAGACCCGCAAACACAGCAGCCCATTGCCACTTGTCCTTTATAAAAGCGGCCCTTGGGGAAGGCGCGGTCTCTTTCGGGTCTGCTTTCGCGGTCTTCTTCATTACCGGTTTCCGCGGCTGGTTCTTTTTATCTGAGCCTCCGGGTTTTCATACACAGTCTTTCCGCCCACAATGGTCATGTCCACCCTTATGTCTTTGATGCTTTCATGGGGCACGGCAGTGAGGTCTTTTTGGAGAACGGTCATGTCCGCCAGCTTCCCTTCGGTGATGGAGCCTTTTTCATCCTCCATGAACTCGGCGTAAGCCGATCCCATGGTATAGGCGTAGAGCGCTTGTTCCGGCGTAAAGCATTCGTCCGGGTTCAGCGGACCTCGGTCGCCTTCCTTGTTCTTCCGGGTAACCGCATAGTAGATGGACAGAAGCGGCTGATAGTCAACCTCTGCGGGAACGTCCGAGCCGAAGGCCACGGGCACTCCCGCACGAAGTATGCTTTTGAAAGGATAGGCCTGGCGGGCGCGTTCTTTTCCCAGCAGGGTGACATCCTTTTGGGGCGTGGAGATGGTAAACGGCTGTACCGCAGCCACCATGCCCAGCTCTTTCATCCTTTTTATGTCCCCTTGCTGCACTATCTGGACATGCTCCATGCGCAGCCTGAGATCCCGGGTCCCGGAATACTCCTGCTGTGCATTTTCCACCGCATTCAAGACCTCGTGGATGGCCCGGTCGCCGATGGCGTGGAAGGTTATCTGCCGCCGGTTCTTGGCGGCCTTGATGACGATCTTCTGCATCTTTTCCGGGCTCATACGGGGCGAGCCGGTGTTCCCGGGCTCGTCCGCATAAGGCTCGGACATCCATGCCGTGCGGGTGGAAAAGGCCCCGTCCGCAAAGTACTTCCAGAGTCCTTTCCTGACCCAGGTGTCGTCAAAGGGCACGAACGCCATGAGATGGGGCATTCCCTTTATCTGTCCGTAGGGCCAGCATGTAAAGCGGCAGGTGAGCTTTCCCTTGTCCCGGTATTTGGTAAGCAGGCGCGCGGTCAGAGGCTCCCAGGTGTTGTCCTGCACCGATGTTATGCCCGCCTTCCGGTAGAGATCGAGCGCCTTGTCAAGCACGCGCCGATGCTCGCGGGGGTCGAGTATCTGTTTTATGTACTGCTTGTACTGGTAGTTGCCCATGGCGGTATCGCGCAAAACGCCGGTGGGTTCGCCGTTTTCGTCCCTTACGATCTGCCCGCCCTCGGGGTCCTCGGTGTCCTTGTCTATGTCCATCTTCTCCAGCATGCGGGAGTTGACCCAGGCGGCGTGTCCGGAGTACTGGACCAGGAACACCGGGTTTTGCGGTGCTGCCTTGTCGAGTATGGACTTGTGAGGCTCCGGACAAGTGGGGTAATCCCAGGAGTTGCCCATGATGATCTCGCCGGGTTCGGAATTCTCCGCCTCTTTTGCCACCACCTCGGCGATCTCTTCGCAGGACATCTTCCAAAGGATGGGCTGGAGGTAAAACGCCCCTGCCGCCAGGGTGTGGACGTGGTCGTCATTAAACCCCGGTATAAGGGTCTTTCCCTGGAGGTCGATGATCCGGGCGTCCGGCAAAGCCAGGTTTTTGGCCTTGTGGTCGTCTCCTACATAGATGATCCTCTCTCCCGAGACAGCCACTGCCGATGCCCGGGGCATATCCCGGTCCACGGTTATGATATTGGCGTTATGGATGACCAGGTCGGCGCGGTCGGCTTTGTGCGACTCAACGCTTGAAAACGCCAAGACAGTGACCCCCAGCATTGCCGTAATGATGATCTTTTTCATGTGAGTTTCCTTTCATGGTCTGCCGAGATTTTACTCCTCGACCAGTGCCACCGCGCGGATCCATCCTGCGGAGGCAGCTTTTATCTTTACGGGGAAGCAGAAGAATGTAAAGCCGGTGGGCGGCACGCTCTCCAGGTTGGTCAGCTTTTCGATCTGGAAGTATCCTTTTTCAATGCCTGCAAAGTGGCCTTCCCATATGAGGGAGGGGTCCTTTGTTTGCCGGTATTTTTCCGCTACCAGGGGCAGCGGCGGGTCCCATGACCAGGCGTCCGTTCCGACCACGTGTACTCCCTTGTCGAGTATGTGCAGGGTGGCGTCCTTTCCGAAGCCGCATCCTTTGACCAGGTACTCCGCGGTTCCCCAGTAAGGCGCAGCTCCCGAGCGGGCGAGCACGATATCGTTTTCCGAAAGAGTGTGGCCGATCCGCAAAAGTTCCCGGTCCACGTCTTCCGGCTCGATGCGGTATCCGTCGGGCTTGTCCGTAAAGTCGAGGACCACGCCGTCTCCCATGCACCATTCCAGCGGCACCTGGTCAATGGTCATGGCCGGTTTTCCCTGGTCCATGTAGGGATGGTAATGCCAGGGAGCGTCCATGTGCGTGCCGGCGTGGGTGCTCACCTGCGCGATCTCGACCGCCCAGCCCAGGCCTTGGGGAAGCTCGTCAGTAGAGAGGCCGGGGAAAAAAGCCTTCATGCTTTCTCCTCCCACCTTGTGGTCCACGTACTGTATCCGGGGAAGCATGCCCGGCGGGTCGGAGGGCAGATCGTGCTCGATGGTAACGGAAAGGTCGATAAACTTGCGCGCCATTTTCAAGTCTCCTTTTCAAAGGGAATTGTTTGCTGATGGAGCATTATCCCAGATATTGGGCGGGTTTCACAAGTTATGGCGATTTTTCCCGAAAAGAGGGGGGTCTAATGAGAGAAAAGTCAATAAGATTTAGTCGGAATCGAGGATGTGGAATATAGCCTGTAGTCCGAGGAAGTAACTTTGTTCTCCGAATCCTGCTATTGTTCCTTTTGCAATGTCTGCGAGGAGGGATTTGTGCCGGAATTTTTCGCGTGCGCTTATATTGCTGAGATGTACCTCTACAAAGGGAATCTCCGTTGAAAGGAAGGCATCTCTAATGGCAATAGAGGTATGTGTATAGGCAGCGGGGTTTATTAATATGGCGTCGAGCTCTCCTTTTGCCTGCTGGATGGCGTTTACGATTTCTCCTTCGTGGTTTGACTGAAAGAATTGGATATTAATACCGCGTTGCTCAGCCATTTCTGCGAGGGCCGCATTGATTTTTTCAAGGCCCACGTCTCCATAAACGCCGGTTTCCCTTTGTCCGAGCAGGTTCAAGTTGGGTCCGTTGATGACCAGTATAGCGGCCATTTATCAGAGCTCCTTCAAGAGTGCGGGCGCGTTTATTCGTAGAATGAACCTTCCTTTTCCGAGGTTTCCGTCTTTTCTCATTATAAGAGCAACAAAGTACTCGGAGGTCAGTACTCTTATTATTGAAAGGAAATTTTCGGTTTTTAGAGACATTTCTTTTACATCTCCCGCTTCCATGGCCTGGGCGTGCTTGGTGACTTCTGCCAGGAGGTTTGCATACTCGATTCCCAAAATTTCCAGGTCGATGCTCTCCTCCGGCTTTACATACTGAGTGAGGCTAATTCCATCGCTGGCCATGATCACAGCCGCGATCCCGCCGCTGGTTTCTTCGACCGCTTTTTCTACGACTTCATCGAAAATCATGGCATTTTCTCCTTGTCCTGTCTGATTTTAGATAGGTAAGCTTTGAGGGTTTGTATCTTCTGTTTGCTCTCCAGGTGCTCCTCGCAGTATTTCTCTTCCGTCTCGGTTGTTTCGTCTTTCGGCTCATCAGCCTCCGGCTCTGCGGATTTTTCCGCTTCTTCCTTGCTCTGGCGCTCGGCGCGTTTTTCGTCCTCTATAACTATGACTTCATCCAGTACCGCTTCGGGGGCCCGGTCCATTGCCCGACAGGCTTGCAAGAACTCTTCCCTCAGCTCCTGGTCGTAAGGCGCCTCCCACAGGTTCCTGGCGATCATTTTCAGTGCTTCCCGGTAATTTCCCTGGTTCCAGAACATCTTGCCGCCCGTGCTTTTTTCTATCTTCACCTGGAATCGGGGGGTTGACACAGGCTCGAACGGAGAGGACTCATCGGAATGGGTTTCCTCGGAGAGCATAGACAGTTTTTCCGGTTTTGCGTGTGCAAAAAAATTGTCCAAAGCCTGTTCCTCCACTTTCTCGGGCGCTGCTTTTTTTATTTCGGAAGCAGGCACTTCTTGTGGCTCTTGTTCTTCTTGTTGATCTTTTTTCGCTTTTTCTTTTTCCTGTTCGTCTTTTTCCGGAATTACGGGTTCGGGAAACCTGCTTTTCCATGCATCCTGGCGGTCTTTATCTTCGTGTTGCGCTTCTTTTTCATTTACATGGTTAATACTGTTTGGGGCTGTTTCCAAAGACGGCTTTTGCAACAGTGGTTTTATCCGTCCTTTGCCGGGCTCGCTTATGACCACATTATCGAGAGGCACGGCTTGTTTTTCATTTACATTTTCTTCCCGGGCAGGTACGGGCTCGGGAAAAAATTCATCCATGCTGGAGATTTCTTCGGTTTTTTCATCTTCCTGCACGACTGACATATCCGCGGGTTTTTCTTTTTCGAGATGATCTTTCGTAGTCGAGTGAACTTCTTCCGCTCCTCCCTCGTTTGGCCGGTGATGTTCTTCTCCTTCGATCTCTTTTTTATCTTGTTTCAGAGGTACTGTTTCCTGCGCGGGGGCATCTTCGGCAGGGGCGGTAGCCTCGAGCAGAGCCAGTCTTTCCACTGCTTTTTTGTCGCGCGGATCAAGTATGGTCACGGTTCTATAGGCTTGCATTGCCTGGCGGTGGTATCCCATTTTATCATAGATCTCAGCGATTGCTTTTTGGGCGTTCACATTTTCCGGGTTCATTCTCGTCACGAGCAAAAACTTCTCCAGAGATTGCTCGTATTGTTCGTTGTCCAGGTATGCCTTGGCAAGGACTATGAGCCCGCTTTCATAGCGGGGGTTCCTTTTCACACCGTCTTCAGCAGTCCTTATTGCCTCCCGGAGGTCCCCCTGCTTTCTTAGCGCATCCGCCAAGGGTGCGAAGTACCTCGAGTTGGGGTTTTCTTCCAGAGTTCTCCGGTACTTTTCTATTTTGGGGTCGGCATCCCTGTTGTTCGATTGAAGGGCCAAGTTTAATCTCCGTTTTCAGAAGACAGCATATCTTGTTTTCGATGTTATTGTCAAAGCATTTATTGTATAGTTCGGCAAATCATATAATTTTCCATGTCTCAAAAACGGGCAGAGCCTTCTCGACCCTGCCCGTTATAAGCTTTGATTTTTTTTCTAATCCATTAATAGTCCTCGTGAAGATCGCAAGTGTTATTTCCGCATAGCGGGTCATCGAGGTCCGTATAGCCGTCTCCGTCATTATCAATCCCATCATTGCATTCCGGCACAGGCGGTGAGAAGGCTTCAAATCCCCACGTGTCGATATATCGGGACAACGTGGTTCCTTCTTCGCAATCGAGTATGCACGAGCTGTCTTCAGCGTCTATGAGCGTGTCTCCATCGTCATCCACCTCGTTCGAACATGCAAACTCTGATACCGAGTCGGGAAAATAGCAATAATAATCAGGAGCCATGCCGCAGTTTTTATTCCACGGTCTTACGGTAACCATCCATTTTTCTCCCTGGGCAAGATTGAAAACACCCTGGCTTTCGCTGAAGACCGCGATCAGCCCATAGCCTCCGATGTACATCCTTGCATCAGGGATTACCATCATTGAGCCGTTGTCCCCGTTCTGGGATGTAAAAGATATCTCTTCGTTTCCGGAGATTGTCCCCGTAGAGACTTCGATGGTGTAGACGTCAGAGGTCGAGCCGGAATATGCCCCCGTGAACACAACTTTAACCTGTGACCCCAGACCGGTCAGTTTTTCCGCGGGACCCACCGAGCAGTGAGGGGGAAAGCCGTACCTGTCCATTGTGCCGTCGAGATTGTTATCAACCTGATCGGTACATAGATCAACTTTAGCGGTATCCGCATCCCATAGAGCAGCCCTGCTGGAATAATCCTTTCCTTCGCAGTTGATGAGAAAGGAGGCGAACAGCCCCGTAATCCCAATAACAGCGATCATGACCGCTATCTTTACAGGTAATTTCATGGGGAGCATCCTTTTTTTCCGTCTTAATTTGTTTCTATATACTGATTAAGTATCCCGTAATCCGAGGCCTTGACTTGTACTTCCTGCCCGAACTGGTTGACCCCGTAGAAGGTGAACCTGAACTCATATATGACGTCGGCAGGTATATCACCTCCTTGTTTATTTAAATAGTCCTGGTAATGCCTTGAAGGCATGGCTACATATCCATCGAGTTCCAGTGTTGCGGCCGGTTCGATATAAAATCCGATGGGCATTTCAATGGGGTCCAGTGGCACCGCTCGGGGGTCGTCGCTGATATAGTTCACGCGATAGTGGGTGACATTGATACCGGTCATTTTTGATTGCTCGGCATCGGGATTTTGAGAGACAAAATCCACCGCCAGTTGTGCCGCAAAAGTGTGATCGTAACCGTTTATTACGCTGTTTCCAACGCCAACCGCAACTGTTCCTCCTCCTTCCATAAGGAGGTCGACATTTTGGTCGACCACCAGCTCGTTCACCCTGAAGGCGGAGTTGGTGTTCTCTGAGTTGTCCATTCCTGGTCCTTCTTCAGCGCAACTTGCCACCCACCATACGAGTGCAATAATTGCAACCAGTGTAATCGCTTTTTTCGCGTCCATATTCGCTCCTCCTCTTCCCTTGAAAAAGAGACCGTGTTGATATTATCCGCCTACCTTGATCGGTGTCTGAATATCCTTGGCCCTTTCTGATTTCACTCCTCCTTTAATAATCTGAGGAGTGAGGAAAATAAGCATCTCCTCGTTCCTTGATTCTCTGACCTCATGCTTGAACATTCTTCCTATGTAAGGCAGTTCTCCCAGAAACGGCACCTGTGTGGTCGGATTTCTTTCCGTTATCTTGAAGATACCGCCGATTACCGCGGTTTCACCATCCATGAGCAATATGGTTGTCTGGGCTTCCTTGGTGCTGACTCCGGGCTGATCCGAACCCGCCACTGTTACCGGCTCGTTGTTCTGTGCCTGGACCTCCAGGGTAATGCTGTTGTCCTGGGCGACGTGAGGAGTCACATCGAGTTTAAGCGAAGCCTCGACGAACTGCCATCCGACACCGCCTGCTCCCATGGTAGACGGCGGCGGATATGGTATGCTGATACCTTGTTGGATGCTGGCTTTCTCATCAGTGAGAGTAATGATTCTCGGACTGGAGATTATCTTGATTTTTTCCTGTGCTTCCAGTGCCCGAAGCATCACGTCCAGGTCTACGGCGTTAGTCAGATGTCCTACTGAAAGACCGACGGCGCCGCCGCCCGAGCTTAATCCTCCTGCGGTCATAGCGGCATCTTCAGCCCCGCCCATAATAGCTCCGCCCACTTGCATGGAGTTGGGGAACTGCATTCCGGTGGGAGTTCCGGTATGTGGTCCGACATCAAGGTCCGCTCCCCACCTGACGCCTATTTCCCTGGTAACTCCAACGGTCGCCTCCACCATCCTGACCTCGATCAGAACCTGCTTGGTGGGTTTATCCATACGCTTAACAAGCTGTGTCACCATTTGAAGAACCTCGGGCCTGTCCATGACTATCAGGGAGTTTGTCCTTCTGTCCACCTGTGCCGTACCACGACCCTGTGTCAGCAACTGACTCACCACCCGCTGCACCTGCTGTGCCTCCAGGTAATTTACAGGGGTTATCTTGATCGCGAGTTCTTCATACTTCCTCTTCTCTTCCATCTGCCTGAACTTCTCCCGTTGTTCCTCCTGGAACTCTCCTTCGGGAGCAATTCGGATGATATTTCCGACCTGTCTCTTCTCGAGATCATAAGTTTCCAGGATGATATCAAGGGCCTGGTCCCACGGCACGTTATCCAGCCTTATGGTAACGGTAGCCTTTACATTTTCGTCGATCACGAAGTTCAGTCCCGACTTTTCTGCCAGTACCGCCAATATCTCCTTTACGTCAATGCCCTTAAAATTCATTTCCACTATTCCGCCGGAATACTGCTCGGCATCACCCGAACCCGCCCCGTGTCCGCCGGGACCTCCGCCGGTGAACTCTTCTCCCTGGGGACCGAAATTGCCTTTGGTTGGCTGACCGCCTATTCCCATGCTTCCCGGCGTGTTCTCGAACTTGAGAACCAGGTTGTGACCGTATTGATTCCATTTACTTGCGGCCCAGGAATTCAACACTATTACTATAGCAACCTCGTTTGCATTCTCCTCGCCGGGCCTCTGATAGACCGAGAACATGTCTATTGCGCTTGCGAACTCACTGGTATCAAAGGTCTTCTGCTGGTCTTCGGCAAGCTGGGCGTCATAGAAGAATATGGTCACCACTTTTTCAGTTAAGTTCTCCTCAACATTATTGTGCAACTCCCACTGTTCCCGCCGAATCGGTCTGTCAGCATGGATGGAGATAGAGGACGCCTGCTCGGAGTATTTGAACTCTACCTTGTCGATATAAGCGATGCCCGGTTTTCCGGGTCCCTTGACGATAGGCGGCTCGGGCTTATCTCCCCAATCTACGCTTTCCGAAGGCTTGGGAACATTTTCAGGAGGGGAGTCTACCGAGGGCTCCTCTGCCGCCGGCATGTCGGGGCGTTCTTCAGCCGGTTGAGGTTCACCCCACTGTTCGTCTTCGGCACCGGAAGTTGGACCTCCCCACTCGTTCTGAGCCGTATTCATAACCGACCAGCCTTCTTCCGCACCTTCAGTCTCCAAGCTGCTGTCGGTAGAATCGACATTGTTTTCTTGTTCCCTGCCGACTTTTGCTCCCTCTTTCGCTTCTTTTTCTTGCTCCGTTACTGCTGAGGCCGAAGTTTCCGTTTCAGCCGTCATTGACATTTCCGGAGCAGCGGATACATCCATTGTCTTGCTGAATGTAACGATAAGACGATTATTTTCCTTGTCGAAACGGAAGTTGGGCATTGCTTTCAGCGCATCAAATACCAGTCTCAACTTTTCAGGATGCTGTCCTATTCTCACTCTGAGGACTCCCTGCTTATTTATGGACTTCTGGTTTAATTTGGTGCTGTTTTTCATTCCCCACAGGTCCACCACCAAACGGGGCGGGTCTTGCAAGGTGAAGGCGCTATAGTCGGCTACAGAGCCGTCCATATCAAGTTTAACCCTGGCAAGCTCACCTTTGTCGGTTATCTTAATGCCCTTCAACTTTTTGGCTGGAACACCCCAGCTCGACTGTTTGTCTTTCTCGGGTGAGACGTCCGTGGTCTTTCCAGCTTGCCCAGCCTTACTATCGTCTTCCACCGGCTGAGGCCCGCTCCAAACCCAGTTTTCACTGCTGCCAGCTTCGCTTGAATCTTTGGTGGACCCCTCGGTAATGATCCTCAGGGAATTGCCGTCTTCAACGACGACCACTCCGGATGTGCTCGTTTTGCCTTCCGCTTTCGGCGAGGCATTTTTCGACAAGCTTACTACGAGGGAATCGTCTTTATCTTTAGTTGCATTGTAATCAACCGAGTGGGAGAGGCTTATAATGACCCTTACCTTTTCCCTGGAGTCCTTTCCCTTCTTTTCCAAGGGCTTTACTTTTATATCTTTTATCAGCCCGTTTGCTACCGGGATATCGCCGGGTACATTTTGGCTTTTTACCCCGGTAATATCCACCACCACCCTTACGGGATCCATCCACTTATAAAGGGTATAATCGTAGTTGGCTTCCGGAGATATTTTTAAAATGACTTTGTCGTTCTTGTCCCCGGATTGGACATCAACGGACTCCAGGTCTGCCGATTTCTGCTCGCCTTCCGAACCGGCAAGTTTCGCGTCCTTTTGAGCTGCACAGCCGGCAAGGACAAACGCAGCTATCAAGAACAGCGTCATGACCAGAACCACTCCGCTTCCGCTAGTAAATTTCCGCTTCGACATCTTCGCTATCCTCCCTTATGACAATGCAGCCGCAAATAGCATAACCGCCCCGTGGTCAAAGCCCGACATGGCGGACATTGCTGTCTTTTTATAGACAGCCCCTCGCTCAAGAACGGATTTACACTTGTTTCCATATAATATTTCGGTCATGTTCATTTTGTCTGCAACTCAACCATTGGCATTCGTTTTTTTATCGTAAAGAGGGCGTCGGAGCCCCTCTTCATATACGTCTCTTCGATGACAATTTCATCTTTGCGTATCTCGGTAACCTTTCCCCCCATCTTGCCGAGCTTTTCCCCTATGTTTACCATTTTCCCCTCTCCGGTGGGAAGGCGGATATATGCTGTATCGTATCCGGAGCCTTTAATGATCCCCACCAGCAGCAACTGGTCCAGCTCGTAATGTACACCGGCAGTATTTCCTGCGGGTATTTCCGGAGGATCGGGAACCTCGAAAGGGTCTTTCTTTTCTTCGGGTATATAATCCCACGGCTCCTCGGTCTTTTCTTCTATCTCTTCATCAAACTCGGGTTCATCACCAGTAGCGCTTCCCTGACCTTCAGATACGTCCTTATCAGCGCCGCCGGTTTGCTTCTGCCCGGAATCGGTGGGAGTATCTTTACTAGCGACCTCCTTGGTCTCGGTTTCCCCTCCCAGACCCAGCAAACCACTAACTGTGTCACATCCCGATGCCAAGGCAAAAGAGAAGCAAATAATTATGGCTCCGGCCAATCGCGCCAGCTTTTTTATCTTCATTACCTGTCCCCTTGCATCCATCCTACTTAGACATAAAGGTGGTGGCCTCGCATGAGACAGCAATGCGAGAGCTGCCTCCCTTTCCTTTGCCGCCTTTCAATTTTATATTAGAAACCTTTATTATTCTTTCTATATTTACGATCTCATAGAAAAATCGCATTACGTACTTGTAGTTCCCTGTGTAATCCAGGGATATGGGCACCTTCTGGGCCACATTGCCAACTGAGCTTTTATTCCCCCGCGTGATCCGGGAAAACTCGATTCCGTTTTTCTTGCCCAGGCTGTCAAGCTTGTGAAAAATCTTGCTGATCTCTTCATCATCGGGAAGAGCTTTCCTTTGCTCTTTGATCTCGTCCTGCAAAGCATCGATCCTCGACTTAATCAAATCAAGGTCCTCTTTTCTGCTGTCTAATCTTCTTATCTCTTCCATCTTTTCGTCTAGCTTCCCATGAGCCTCTTTAAGATCGTCTTGAAGAGGAATATAAATAAAAGGCACGTACAGACCGACGAGGAGACCAATAATACCTATAAGTATGATAAGTTTCTGGCTCCACGGCATTTTTTCGACAAAATCCAGATTAAGTGCCATCATCTTCCTCCATCGTTATATGTTTATCCTGAATATCCATAATCGAGCCTTACTTCTTCGCAGCCTTCATCTCCAGCCTGAACATGTAGGTCTGAGAAGCACCGGCTTTTGATTTTCTCCCGGAACGGATAAAATTCGGCACTATAGTGTCGGCGTCAATAAACTCCTGTTCGTGAAGCTTTCTGTAGGCTTTTATCTTATCATATTGTCTGATCTTCCGTTGGCATTCCTCTTTGGTGCATGGTTCCGGTTTCTTCTTCCCTTCTTCACTGGTTGTCTTCTGCATTTCAGTGCATTCGGCTTCATTACCGTCCGGCTTACAACAGGCGCTTTTTTTACAATAACTTTTCATCTTTTGGAGTTCTTTTTTATACTCTTTTTTCTTGTTCTCATAAAACTGTTTGCACGAGGAAGAAAAGAAATCCACCTTTGACGAAGCTTCCGAAGAAGAATCCTCGGTGCCTTCGGTGGTCAGACATGC
>CAYQTK010000066.1:0-2793 GCA_964420375.1 uncultured bacterium | reverse complement strand
TTTTTCATCATCACACGGGATGACGGCGAGGTTCTCCATAAATACCGCCACCGCGTCCTTGTCATAAGCTGCTCCTTCGAGCTCGATTCTGCCTCCCATTTCACCGTTATACTCCAGTGAAGTGAGCCAGAGCTGGTTGGGAGGAACGCTTTCTGCTATCTTGTCAATCACTTTTATGAAAAACTCTCTGCCTTCTTTAAGTTCCTCTATCCTCTTGCGCTTCTTTTCAAGTTGTTTTTCTGTGTCCTCCTGCTCCTTGATATTTTTGTCAAGGTTCGAGTATTCGGGTTTTTTAAGTATATCTTCTTTTTCTTTTATGTTGCGCTTTACCGTATCGATCTGGGATTGTTTAATAACATAAGCAGCCCCCATTGCCATGCATGCGACAATGATCAATACAAGGCCAATTATAAGCTGGACCAAGACCTTTTGCTTTTCCTCGATCTCTTTTACCGGCAGCAGATTAATCTTAATCATTGGTCGCCCACCCTTCTCAGTGCCAGTCCCAGGGACACGGCAGCTTGGGGCCCTATCTGTTCAAGATAAGCCGGGTCAAACTGTTTGGTGTTCCGCTCAACGTTCCGGAAGGGGTCCATGATCTCCACCGGCACGTTCTGCTTCTGTTCCAGTATCTCCACGAGCCCTGATGTACGGCATCCGCCTCCGGCCAGCCAGATTTTGGAAACCTGGTCCTCCGAGGCGGTGGCCTGGTAGAAATCGAGGGATTTGGCAACATCGGAGACAATCTGATC
Source organism: uncultured bacterium (assembly GCA_964420375.1). Taxonomy (GTDB): domain Bacteria; phylum RBG-13-61-14; class RBG-13-61-14; order RBG-13-61-14; family DATKZS01; genus CAYQTK01. The sequence goes on along the minus strand of CAYQTK010000066.1, from coordinate 2,041 downwards.
AGACACCCTCCGGATCACCTCCTCGACCTCTTGCCTCATAACCGCCTCTTCTTCGCCGGTGGCAGAGCCGCCTACTTTCAGAATCTCCGCCTCCTCGTGAGTCACGCTGAGCTCTTTCATGATCTCCTCGGTAAACAGGTTTCCCCCCACCGTAACATCACGAGCGTAAAGACATTTGCCGCCCTTGGAGATGACCACGTTAACCAGGCTGGCCCCGATATTTACCAGGGCGAGAACCTCGTTAGGCATCACCTGGTAGTTCATTTCATAGCAGTTCATTACCGCAAAGGCGTCAAGGTCCATGATGGAGGCTTTAAGGCCGGCCTCGCTTATAACCGCTACATAGTCGTTCACCGGGTCCTTGCGGGCGGCTATCAAGAGCACTTCCATGTTCCCCTCGTCGTCACCGTAGTTCAGTATTTCGTGCGCCAGGTACATGTCGGCGATGTTGAAAGGAATCGCCTGCTCAGCCTCCCACTGAATCTGGTCCTCCAGTTCTTCCTCGCTCATGGCGGGCAAGGTGATCTTCCTGATCATAACTGAAGCACCGGAGACAGATGTCGCAACCTCCTTGGCCTTGATCTTGCGCTCGCTGACAACGCTTTCAATGGCGTCAACAATGGCACGGGAGTTCATTATAGCGCCGTCAACGATCGCTTCGGAAGGAAGCTCAACCATGCCGAAGCTCTGCAGGTTGTAGGCCCGCTTGCTCTCCTTGAGCTCGGCTATCTTGATTGAACTCGAGCCGATGTCAAGCCCGATTATCTCTCTCTTCCGTCCTAATGCCATCTAATTCCTCCTGCCCCCTGGGTATATGCCCTCTGCAAAGCTCAAATCCTTTCCGGGTCCTTAATCTTTCGCTTCTTTCTGATCCCCGCTTCCTCTTCTCCCGCAAAAACCCTGTGTTTATCCCCCAGTGAAAAACCAAGCGCCAAGATGATTTTCCGCTTGGTATCCATTCGACAATTTTCACCTCGTTCTATACGGTCAATGGTAAGAGGACTAATACCGGCCTTCCGGGCCAACTCAGCCTTGCTCATAAGCTGAGCCTCCCTCAGTTGCCTGACATTATTTTTTCTCATCGCTACCTACCCTTGCTTCAATATTGCCTTCACCAAAAGGTTACTCATCTGATTATAATTTTGAAGCAAAATCCACATAATTGTCAAGGAATTTTTTATAATTATCTATAATTTTTTACCAATTACCACTAATTACCTTACATCTTGTGGCAAACAAAATAAATGAGCCCTATATATAGACGGCCCCAAACAAGGCGAATAAAGGGAAGTTAAGCTCGATCTCGCCATTTTTACTGCAAAATTCCATTTTTATGTTAAATAGACCCTTCCTACTATAAGCCGTTTCATGCCCGGTACACGGCAACTCCGAAAGCCGGGTTTTACAACGAATAAATTCATTATTTAACAATAAACCGAGAACCTTAAAATGATGATCATAACCCCCGACAGACACGTGATTTAATCGTCTTGTCACCATATTAAGCCATGAGTGTTGCAGTAATTCCGTTTTTCAGACCGAACTCAATCTCCCCTGTATTTAGATACGGCTTCAGCAGGTAAAGATTCAAAAAAGCGGTTTAATAAAGGCGGATAGTATGGAAGGACAGACTGTCACGGCTGTCTCATGGAATGGGCTGGCCGGGATGTTGCCGGCCGCCTGAAAGAGGCGTTTTATCAGCGGAATTGAAGGCCGGCAGGTGGGTTCTCTTGCAGAACAGGATCGGCCGGCAATATGTTCTATCTCAGGATCATCCGGTTTTTTGGTACCTAAGCGAAATCAAGCGGTTACCGCTTTGTCGGCAGCCGGCGGGGAGCTTGACCTTCTCATGCTTAGCGGCTATGGTATTAATGCCGGCCTGGAGGACAGGGCAACTTATTGATTTATGCAGAAATAATTGTACGGGAGGAAGCGCTGGTGCGAATTTATGTCGCGACTGAAAGTCGCTCGCACGTATCAATGCATGTCGCGAATGAAAGTCGCTTGCACATATCAATGCATGTCGCGAATGAAAGTCGCT
>CAYQTK010000065.1:2509-19130 GCA_964420375.1 uncultured bacterium | reverse complement strand
TTAATTTCAACCAATCACTATAGCCGCCAGATTTGACTTGCGACCCGACACAAAGACGCGGTCAAAGCACTAGAATGAACAAGAAATTCCCGATTCTTTGCTCCTTTGCGCCTGCGTGATATTATTCTCAGCCTTCCTTCCATGTTTTGGACAGCAATGAACTTATATAGCAGGCAATGAAAAGCATCCCCTGGCATTCATCCCCCCCTCCGGTTAACATAGAAGCGGCATGAACAGGAAATCGGAAAAAGCACCTGCAAAAGCCGGCGCCCGCTCCTTGGCTTTTCATGTTTTATGGAGAGTGGAAGCTCACGACTCCTTCTCTGACATCGTGCTCGATAACCTTTTCAATAGGCACCGACCGCCGAGTGCGGAAAAGGCACTGGCCAACGAGATAGTCTTCGGCGTGCTCCGCCACCGCACTTATATTGACTATTACCTGCAACAGGTCTCGGACAGGCCCCTGGCCAGGATCGAGAGAAAGACACTTATCGCCTTGCGCGTTGGCGCTTACCAGATGCTTTTTTTAGAAAGAGTGCCCTACAGCGCGGCAACGGACGAGAGCGTATCACTATCGCCGGAGGGGTCGCGCGGGTTTGTAAACGCCGTGCTCCGGTCGCTGGCTTCGAAAAAGGAAATCCTGCAAAGCCCGGAGACCGTTTCCGATCCATCTGAAAGGACAGCCGCGTTATACTCTCATCCGCTCTGGATGGTCAACGACTGGACAGCAAGGCTTGGCGAGCAGGGCGCAGCAGACTTATGCCGCGCCAATAACGACAAGCCGCGGCTGACCCTCCGGGTAAACAGCCTGCGCACCGGCAGGCAGGCGTTTATGAGGCTCTTGTCCAACAAAGGCATCGAGGCAGGAGCAGGAGAGCTCTCGCCTTTTGCGGTGATTATTCCCCGGCCGCTGCCGGTGCGGGACCTCCCCGGCTTTGAGGAAGGCCTGTTCCAGGTGCAGGACGAAGCCAGCCAACTTCCGCCGCTACTGCTCGGGCCGAGGCCCGGCGAGACCGTGCTCGATGCCTGTGCGGCGCCGGGCACAAAGAGCCTCGAGACGGCCCAGCTCATGCAAGGCAAAGGCAGGATTCTGGCGGTGGACATCCACCAGGGACGTCTCGAGCGTCTGGTTCCGGAGGCAAGACGGCTGGGCATGGACAACATAACCCTGATGACCGGCGATGCTTCACGTTCCTTGAAGAAGTCGCTTCCGCGCGGCTTTCGGGGGGGGCTTTTCGACCGGGTCCTGGTGGACGCGCCCTGCACGGGCATGGGCATCATCCGCGGCTCTCCGGAGATAAAGTGGAAGCGAAAGCCGGAAGACGCAGCTTCGCAAGGCGAGATTCAAAAATCTATTTTACTGAACGTGGCCAAATGGGTAAGTCCGGGAGGAGTACTGGTCTACTCGACGTGCACCTTTACCTATGAGGAGAACGAAAGGGTCATAGCATCGCTTCTGGAAACCGGCGAGTTCGTGCAGGAAGACCCGGCAAGGTTCCTTATGCAAGCCGCATCCCTGACCGGGCACAAGATGCTCCGCACCTGGCCGCATCTGACCGGTGCCGACGGGTTTACCATCTTTCGACTTCGTAAAAAACAATAATCGGTTATTTCTATCAGCTTCCCTTGTCTTTGGCCTCTTTTTTTTGCTTTTCCTTCAACTATGATGCCTTGGTAAAAAGTCCGATCAAAGCCCCAAGGGGTGTAGGTCTATAGCAGGGAACGCCTAGACCTAAGGCAAGTTTTTCTTTCAGAGCTTGAACTTGATTTCTGAGTTTCTGCAAGCGCTTCAACTTTTGATCTCCTGACGACCAACATTGATGAGTTTCACTGATCGGACATGCCTGTCTCCTTTTTGGGATTCTTCATTTATTGCTGAAAATCAACAAGTTATACAGCAGACTCTTGACTTGCCGGACTTCATTGTTCCATTATAAAACAGTATAAGCTGAATTCATCTTCAATATTCGCAATTAACTTGTTGATATTTTTCTGTTTTCAAATTTTTTCGTGTTTGGGCACATAAGTTGCTTAAAATAACAACAGGGAAATACTGAATATTAAAAGGGTTTCGAAAACTTAAAGAGGATTTCAACCGTCTGGAGAACTAAGTTCTTCGGGAAGGAGGCAATCATGGGCAACCTGAAAAGCCTTATGTTTGGCGCGGCGATTGTTTTTACAGGAATTATGCTGTCCTTGCCGGCAGTTGCGGACAGCACCGACGTCCTGCCCCAGGGCAGGAGTATGATCAACTTGGGGTTCTCGCACACTGACGTGGAGCGGGAGTTCGACAACTCGGGGACCAACCGTGAGCTTGGCTACTACTTTAACAAGGTAAACATTACTGATCTGGCCACCCCATACTTTAACCAGCTTAACGGCATACCTGCGGGTACGCCCTCTGTAGACAAAGCCATGACCTACCTGGACGCCACTGTCAGCGTGGAGGCCGCCATTCTTTCCTACCAGTACGGTGTGACCGACAAGCTGACCCTGGCGCTGGGTTTCCCTTACTACACCCGGGCTCGGACGGACGCGGATTTCCAGGTGTTGTTGTGGCCCAACACTTCGCTTCCGCTTCCCCTTCCTCCGGGCCCCCTGGACATGACCGAGGAAGCCCAAGACATCTTAAAGAGCGAGTTCGGTTACAAACCGCTGGACACCTGGGAAGGAGGCCCTGGCATCGGTGACGTGCAACTGGGCGCCAAGTACCTGTTCTATGACACCGACAGGTTAAAGGCAGCCGGCGGCGGCTGGGTGAAGTTCCCCACCGGCCGGGAAGACGACGAGACCGACCTGACCGACGTGGCCTATGGCACGGGCAACTATCACACCGGGATTTACGCCATGATGGACGTGGCGCCCCTTGACAAGATGACGGTCAACTTTACCGGCAGGTACGTGTACACCTGGCCGTACCACCGCGGCATCTACATGCTGGACAAATCCGAGCCGGTGTTTTACGAATCCGAGCTGCCCACCAAGAAGGTCTTCGGCGACTATGATACCGGCGACTTTTACGAACTCGAGACCGAGCTCCATCTCGACCTGGCCCGCTGGCTGGACGCGTCTATAGGCTACTTCTACAAGCAGTCCTGGTCGGCTTACATCGACGACACCGAGGTTCCCCACAGCGAGAAGCTGGAACGGATGCTGTTCGGAGGGGTATCGTTTACTTCTGTCCAAGCCTACCGGGAAGGGGAAGCAAAGGTCCCCATGATATTCTCCATACACACCGAAGCCGTACAGTCGGACAGCAGGAACGTGGAAAAACCGGTCAGCACCTTCGCCAACCTGAAGTTCATCTTCTAAACGGTGCTGGCGCGTAGGAAATAAACTAAGGGAAAAAACCGACAAACGGGGGCCGGGGGCATGAAGGCGGTGCTCCCGGCTCTCTTATTTTATTTTCAGTTTCCGGCTCGTGGCTGACGGGTTTGAAGAGGGCGCATTAAAGAGCTATCCGAGGTTCAGCAGTTCTCCGCCCTGCCGAACTGGTTGTAGAGCCTGCGGATGCGGCTCTGGTAGATTCGGTCGAAGAGTTCGAGGTGGTGGGGAAAAAGCTTTTTGCAAAGATTACGGACTTTTTCTATCCTTGCTTCCAGGTCGGTCTCGTGGCGTATATCGCCTTCCATGGCTTCCCGGCAGACCCGGTCAACCTCTTGTCTCAGCTTGACGTATCTTTCTTTTTCGCGCCGGAACTCCTCGTAAGTGGTCATTGATATCATCCTGCTTGCTGTTTTCTGTTTCAGGCTTCGTAGCTATAGAAGCCTCTGCCGGTTTTTCTTCCCAGCCATCCTGCGTCCACGTACTTCACGAGCAGGGGGCACGGCCTGTACTTGGGGTCTCCGAGTCCCTGGTGGAGGACCTCCATGATGGACAGGCAGGTGTCCAGTCCGATGAGGTCCGCGAGTGTGAGCGGTCCCATGGGATGGTTCATACCCAGCTTCATCACCTGGTCTATTGCTTGTACGCTTCCCACCCCTTCCATGAGGGCGTAGACGGCCTCGTTGACCATGGGCATGAGGATGCGGTTGGCGATAAATCCGGGAAAGTCGTTTGCCATCACCGGTGTTTTGCCCATCTTCTCTGCCAGCGCCCAGGTGAGATTCAGGGTGTCATCATCAGTTGGCAGTCCTTTGATGACCTCGACCAGCTTCATCACCGGCACCGGGTTCATAAAGTGCATGCCGATGACCTTTTCCGGCCGGGAGGTTGCCGCAGCTATTCGGGTAATGGAGATGCTCGAGGTATTGGTCGCCAGTACGACCTCATCACGGCAGACCTCGTCCGCCTGCTTGAAGATGTCCAGCTTGAGGCCCTCCTTTTCAGTGGCCGCCTCCACCACGAAGTCGGCAGATGACAGCGCCGACAGGGAATCGAAGACGGACACGCGGCCTGAAATTTCCGCTTTATCCGACTCGCTGATCTTTTCTTTTTTTACCTTGCGGTCCAGGTTCTTTGCGATGACCTCTTTGCCCTTCTCGGCCAGGTCCATGCTGACGTCGGTCATGAGAACCGACATGCCCGACTCCGCAGCCACCTGGGCGATGCCGTTTCCCATCTGGCCCGCGCCCACCACCGCAAACGTGTTTACTTCCATACCTTTAGCCTTTCTGTAAGCCTTTAATCGCCTGGCTGCGTTTTGCCGGGCAAATTCATTTGGGGCACTGCTTTTCTCTTGCCTTTTTTCTTCAGGTCCGGCGGCGGCAGCATGGACGACGGATCGGGGGTCTCTTTCTTCTCGTCAGCCTTGAACGCCCGGTCTATGGAGTAGGCGCTCACTTTCATTATTACGTCGGAGTCCTTGCGCTTTACAAAGTAGTTGGAATCCGTCTTGTCTCCTATAAGCAATGTCCGGTTATCTCCGGGATCGAGCTTGAGCGATATCTTTGCGTAAGGCTTCTCCAGTCCGGCATCCTGTAATGAGACGGATTCCGCGAACTCCGAGGCTTTCAGCCGACAGAGGCTCTTGACAAGTCCGCTTATCCTGCCTTGTTCGACCTGTGCGGTGGTATCTCCGGAGAAGATCTCCCATTTTTGCTTTTCTCCTTCGCCGGAGCGCCGGAGAATAAGCTTCTTGGCCGGCAGGGAAGACTCTGTTGTATCACCTTCGGCAAGCTTTGCCGCCCGGGTTACCTTAACCTCTTCCACCTGCTCGGGGTTGGCGTTGAATACTGATCGGTCTCTCCATTCCTTCTTTCCCAACACGCGGTCCAGTCCCTCATATACCAGGTATGCCTGGTCCTCGCCCGGCTTCCGGACAAAGCTGGAGGAGTAGCTCTTGCCTTGGTTTCCTACCAGCAGCTCGGCGACAATCGAATCGCCCCGGCTTATTTTGACGCGCATGGCTTTTTCTGGAGTCACCCCCAGCTTGTCGAAATTTTCCGGGTTCCGGGAGGCCGGCACATTCGCAGCCAGACCTTCGAGCATGGAGAGCGCCCGATGTACGGCATCGTAGTCGGCAGGGTACCCCTGCGTTTCCACCTTCCACGCGGTGTTGCCGTTGGTGGCCAGCACAGTGACGGTGTCCCCTTTTCTGATCTCGATACGGTCGGCCTTGTCAGGCTCCAGGTCTGGAAACAGAACCGCCTCCTCTTTCTTCTTCTCCTCCTGGCCGGGCTTGTACCAGTACTGGTAGGCCAGGATAAGACCCACGATGACCGCTACCACCGCGAACAGTGTCCATGAACTTTTCGGTTTCATGATTTCGTACTCTCTATGAATCGTTTTTTCTTGCCGGCCCTTATTGAAAACCTGACTATCCCCGCGACCACCACCAGCAGCGGCGCTGACAAGGGCAGCACCAGGGCGATGAGTAAAACGTCGCCTATGTCCAGGTCCTGGTCAAAAGGCCGGGTAACGCTGGCGCGTTTCTTGATATCGGAGAGCATGTCCGCTTCCATGAGCCACTCCACCGCTCCGGTAACAAAGTCCGTGTTGTGGGAGATATCGAGAGGAACTATGTCGGAGACAAAATAGGAGTTGCCGATAACCAACAGTTGTGTCTCCGGGCTCTTCTTAATAGTCTCCCTGCTTTCAGCCTTTGCGGTTGAGCCCTCGAGGGGCGGGACTTCCTTGTCCGCGTAAAAGCTTTCGAAACTTCCGGACAACAGCGCAGCCAGTGTTTTCTTGCCTTTCTCTTGTCCGGGAATGGGCAGGGGGGCGCCGGGCACCTGGCGGGGGTTTACCATGAGCCGCTGTCCCGACTGTGTCCAGGCGTCTTTCGAGGTTTGCAGGATCCTGGTCGCTTTGACGGACCCTGTAGTGTCTCCGATCTTAAGCGAGCTGGGCCACGCAAAAATAAGGACTGAAATGCCCTGGTTTATTACGTGGTCGGCTTGCTCTTCCCCTCTCATGTCCACCAGCGGAAAAGGCGGATATTCAACGCCCCTCGGATCGCCGGGCATGGGGTAGAACCAGGAGTATTCGGACTGGACAATGTCGGAGTTTCTGGTCACCCCATAGTGTTCCAACAGAGTATTAATCTTATCGGTGGCGGGTCTTTTCGGCATTGCTTGATACGGCCAGGGAATGTTCCCCTGTCCCCTGCTTATGGCGATGTATACTCCCTCGCTCAACACCACCACGTTTCCGCCCCTCATCATGTACTGGTCTATCTCGTAAAGGTCTCGCTCCGACAAGCCTTCGGAGAAATTGCCGGGACCTATTACCAGCAGGGTCTTGATGTCCTCCCCGATGGGTTCGCCGGTCTTGGTGTCAACCTCTTCGATGGGGAAGCGCTCTTCCAAGGCGTTGTAAAGAGTGCCAAATGTGCGATCAAGTTGTCTTTGCCCGCCGGGGTTCAACACCCCCACTTTTTGCGTGCCTGCGGATATCTGCCGGTTTATGGCATTGGTCAGCTTGTACTCGAGGGGCTCGATATCCAGGGCCTGCCGGATAACCTGTGGATCCTTGTCAAGGTATTTGACAAGCACGGAAGCATAAACCTTTATTTCCATCCTTTCGTCCATGCCTTGCAGGGGGATCACGAACGGCTGGAGACCTTCCTGGGAGAGCTGGTTCTGGAGCTCGGGGTCGCCTGCGGGGTCCAGGAACTCGACCTTTAAGTTTTCACCGCCATAGTTGTCGTACTCCCTTAAAAGGTCCTTGGCCTCCCGGACCCGCAAGGACAGCTCGGTGGGCATGTTGGAGCTGTAGACCGCCTGTATGGTCACCACGTCGGGCAGGTCGCTGATGATCTTTGTGGTCGACTCGCTCAGGGTGTATCTGTTCCCTTCGGTAAGGTCTATCCGTGCAGAGGTCTGATACGATACGAAGTTGGCTATAAAGATAATTCCTATTACTGCAAGGAAAAGAGCCAGGGCCCCCAGCCGGTACCGTCTTCTTTTTGTTTCGGTAAGCGCCATTTATCGAGCTCCTTTCTCACTTCCAGCGACGGCTGGTCACCGTCAGGTAATTGGTTACCAGGAAAAAAGCAATGACAGAGAAGAAATAAACAATGTCGCGAAGCCGGATGAGTCCTTTGCCGAGGGACTCGAAGTGGTCGCCCGCATCCATCCAGCCGGCGAGCTCGACCACCTGCGGCGGCAACGGCGCGCGCTGAAGAAGCTCAGACACCAGCAGCAGGACAAGGCAGATGATGCTGCTTATGATAAACGATATGAACTGGTGCTCGGTCAGGCTGGACACGGCAAGACCAACGGCGATAAAGCTCGAACCTAAAAGCAAAAGACCGAGGTAGCCTCCGAAAATCGGGCCCCAGTCAGGGGCTCCGGCCACAGCCACCGCAGAAGGTATGCTCATAAACGAAAGCACCAGGGTGATAAAAAGAAATGAAAAAGCCGCCAGGAACTTGCCTGATACCGCCTCGATGTCCCGGACCGGCATGGTCATCAAAAGCTCCAATGTGCCCAGGCGCTTCTCGTCAGACCACGCCCGCATGGTCACCGCGGGGATGAAAAGCCAGATCGCCGGGACCATGAGGTTAAAGTAGTCCCTCATCACCGCCATCTCCGAGGGAAGAAATGAAAACCACACGAAAAACATGTTGACCACTACCAGGAATATGAAAATGAAGAAATAGGCGATCAGGGAGTTCCAGTAACTCGTAAACTCCTTCTTAAATACTGCCCACACTCGGCTCATCTTTTGTCTCCTTGGCGAAATCCCGATTCATTCGTTTTCCGACTGTTCATCGTCATCCCCCGCATCTTCGCTGTCCGCTTCGTCTATAAGCCGCACAAAGGCGTTCTCCAAAGAAGGCATCTCCTCTGCAACCGATGCTTTGCGGATGACTTCCTCCATGCCGGCGTCTGCTATGATCCTGCCCTTGTGGATCAGTATGATCCGGTTGCAGGAAACCTCGACCTCGGGGAGGATATGGGTGGAGAGGATCACCGTCTTCTCTTTGCCGAGTTCCTTTATAAGAGACCTGATCTCCCGGATCTGCAGCGGGTCCAGACCCGAGGTGGGCTCGTCCAGGATAAGCAGGTCGGGATCGTGAATGAGCGCCTGGGCAAGACCCACCCGCTGGCGATACCCCTTGGACAGCTCGCCCACCTGCCGGCGATAAACCTTGGCCAGACCGCAGATGTCAACCACCCGGGAAACAGCGCTCCTGCCGCTCTCCCCCTTCAGGTCGCGAATCGATGCAACATAGTTCAGAAAGGCGTCCACCCTCATGTCCGGGTAAAGGGGGGCGTCCTCGGGAAGGTACCCCAGCCGGGAGCGGACCTCCATGGACTCGTCAAGAACGTCGAAACCCGCAACCCGGGCATCGCCCGAGTCAGCAGGGATGTAACACGTCAGAATCCGCATGGTCGTGCTCTTGCCCGCGGCGTTCGGACCAATAAAACCAACAACCTCTCCCCGCTCGATCTCGAAGCTGATCCCGGAAACCGCCTGAAGACTGCCGTAGCTCTTGCTGACCTCGCAAACCTCGATCATCCTCTCCGATTTGCCGCGGACGGGAACCCCGCTTGCCTGCTCCATCCTTATTTTCCTCCACAACAGATACTGCCCTGACCCCCCGGAAAGCTCCGGATGCCGAATGAATGTGAATCCAGGGGGAAGGGCAAAAAGGACTATGGAAACACCTTGTCCTATTGTTTCTTCAACGTGACGAACTACATATATTTTTTAAACAACTTTTCGCTTATGTCAACCTCTTGAAGAAACAATTTCGTCCTAGTGCTTTCTCAAGATTAGACTCACGCATAGTGTGCAAGCGACTTCAGTCGCGACTGAAGTCGCTCGCACGATTCTCTCCTGTTCACGAAAAGCATTTGACAAAACAATAGCTGTCAAGCGTTTTTTGTTGCCTCCAAGAAGAATGATTTTAGTGCGAGCGACTTTAGTCGCGACTTCCGCTGCTCGCACGAAAAACATCTATTTTGTAAGCAACGAAAAGCGCTTGACAGAGCACTAGCCGGCGAAAAAGCAAGGTAAAACATCAGCTCAATTTAAGGTCCTTTTCGGCTGTAAGCCGGCAGGTGCGGACTTTCAGCGCGTCCGTTCTGGTCACCTCGAGCTTCCAGCCGGCAACGTCAAGCGCGTCGTTTACTTTCGGAAACCTGCCCAGCTTCTCGGTAAGGTAGCCGGACACGGTGACCGCGTCGGTGTCTTCGAACTCGAGGCCCAAACGCTGCTGCAAGAGCGTCAACGGCGCTCTGCCGGAGACCTCCCAGGTCTTGTCGGCGAGCTTCTTTAAAAGCGGCGTCTCCCTGTCGAACTCGTCCTGTATCTGTCCCACCAACTGCTCGATAACGTCTTCCAGGGTCACCAGGCCGGAGACGGTTCCCGTCTCGTCCACCACCAGCGCCAGGTGGATGTGGGTGTCCAAAAACCTCTGCAATATCTTCTCCAGGGGATCGCTCTCCGAGACCAGGATGAGCTCGTGGGCGATCCTGCGCAGGTCGTAGTTCTTCTGGTCGCGGAGCATCCAGAGCACGTCGCGAATGTGGACGATCCCCGCCACCGTGTCCAGGTCGCCCTCGCAAAGGGGGTACCTGGCAAAGCTGTTGCTGCGGGCCTTTAAAAGGTTGTCCTCCAAAGTGTCGGTCAAGGCGAAGTAGACGATCTCGTTGCGGGGGACCATGATCTGTCTCGCCTGCCGGCTGGCCAGGTCAAGCGCCTGCGAGCTGATCCTTTTGCCCTGCTCGGTTATAAGACCGCCCCTCGCGGACTCGGAGAGGATCATCAACAGCTCGGCCTGGCTGTGCGATATCTCCTCAGCCGTGGCCGGGTTTACGCCCATGAGACGCAACACCCCGATGGCCGCTTCGTTCAATATCCAGATCGCGGGGAAGAAAGTCCAGTAGAAAACCCGCAAGGGGATGCTGATCCACAGTGTGGTCCCTTCAGTCTGCCGAATGGCCAGCGACTTGGGAGCGAGCTCGCCGAACACGATGTGCAAAAAGGTGATGATGATAAAGCCCGTGGCGAAAGAGATGCTGCTGACCGCGGTCTCGTTGGTGATGCCCATCTTGTGAAGGAGCGGCTCGAGCTGGTGGGCCACCAGCGGCTCTCCCATCCAGCCCAGGCCCAGGCTGGCGATGGTGATGCCCAGTTGGGTGGCGGAAAGATAGGCGTCCAGGTTGCGCACCAGGGTGTCGGCCACCCGGGCGCGAAGGTTGCCCGACTCGGCAAGCTCGATGAGCCTGGTCTCCCGGATTTTCACGATGGCGAACTCGGAGGCCACAAAAAACCCGTTTAAAAAAACCAGGCCCAGCACAGCCAGGACTTTTAAAAAGATAATCATTCTTGATGGGATTAAAGTTTACAACATCTTTTACAGCCAGCATATCTCCGTAAGCACCGACCGCCACTCGTGCCGCGTGTCCAGGCTGCTTTTGCCGAAGTAATATCGCATGAATCGGTCCGCCTCTGCTATGCCGATAAAGGCGCCCGGCAGGTCGTGGGAGTTCTTGTAGAGCCTTTCCAGGGAATCCGGCGAGTTCAGGATGTCCTGGCAGGAGCGCATAAACCGGTCGTAGGACCGTACTATGTCCCCGGTGCGGTACTCGCGGCCTGCTTCGAGAAGCCGGGCATGGGCGGCGTTAATGCCGTTTATGGCGTCGCAGTTGATGCAGGTGGGATAGGTTTCCTTGATCTTATACTTCTCCCACAGCCCGTTATCGCGCTGGAGACCGAGCACGGTGTCTATCACCTTTTCGGGACATGGTATGGGCCTGCCCCTCTCCTGGTAGACCCACCAGAAGTGGGCTGCTCCGCCCAGGTCGTTCTTCATGGGCTTTTTATAGAAGCTGTTGTAAAAGGCCCGCTGCCACAGCCCGGTTCGGGGGTTCACCTCGTTGTCCAGCCAGTCCAGGTACCACTCGAACCACTGGTCCGAGGCCTCGCCGGTCATGGCCAATGACGCGGCCACGCCACCGCCCTGGTGCGATCCCACCCAGACCACGTCCCACCAGATGCCCGAAAGCCACTTGTCAAGCGCCTCCGGCGAGCCGGTCATCTCCTCTTTCCAGCGGAAAGGATGAAGCGGCTCATATCCCAAAAGCTGCAACGCGCCGGTGGCGTACGCTGTAGCATGCTCCTTGAAATGCAAGGTCTCGTTGCCATGGGTCCACCAGCCCGTCTCCGGGTCCTGGTAGTCCCGGATAATGCGCGCCCATTGTTCGCGGCCCGACTTGGTGGTCCTCTCTGAAAGCTCGCCCGTGGTCCATAACAGATAGACCATGTCGCAGGAGCCGTAAAGATCGTAACTACCCCCTTCCTGGTAAGAAAACCTGCCTTTCAGGTCGCGGGGATCATAAGAAAAAGCGGGATCGTGAAACCTCTCCAGGTAGCCGTCGATCTGAAAGCAGAGACCGTCGAAGTTGTAGGGACCGGGTTGCCGGACGGTTTCTCCCCCTTCGCCGGCGGGACCGGCGCGAAGCACGGATGCAGCCATAAAAAAGAATAACAAAATTGCGAAACGCGAAGGCTTCATTGTCCAGGGCCTCCTTCCGCGCTTCTCTTGCAGGGAAGATCGGAAAGCAAAAGCGCGATAGCGGCTAATGGGCACGGCTGCGGTACTGGACCTTGATGGACTCGGTGCGGCAGTCCAGGCATTTGCCGTAGATGATGTTGGGCTTGGCCTTTCCGCAGACGCCGCATACCTGCAAGCGGGAGCTCTTCGCCGAGGAGGACGTGCCGGGGTTGGAAGGCCGGCTCTTTTTCTGCTCCCGGTTCTTCTCGAACCTGCCGGGAAAGTCGGAAAAGGGGATCATGACAAGCCTTTTGCAGCGGCGGCACTTGATCTCGAGGTTCTCCGCGGAGAGCTTACAGAGGAGAAACCCGCACTCGCACCGGACTTCAGTGGGGACCTCGTGGCCGGCATCAGCGCCGCAGTGGGGACAGCACATGCACTCGGGAAGCAATTGCCTGCCGCAGTGATCACAAACATTTCCGTCTTCTGTCATTTGTTTTCCTCCGCCAGCTTAACTTGACTATAACTCGGCTCCCGCCGGCAGGCTTGTAGATATGATGCGGTTAAAAGCGCCCGCCGGGGCAGGGCTTCCATCTATCTTGAATCAACATCATTTTCAAGTCAAGCCGCTTTCCCTGCCAATTCCGCAAGCTCGGCTTCGTTTCCCTTGCAGGCTTTGGAATTAAGAACTTTTTCAACCGGGCAGCCCCGATATTAAACCCCAAGGCTATGCGAAGCCGTTAACGCCGATTTGGTTACTCCTCCATAGGAAAAGCCTTTAAAAAAACCTGGATACCAGCCACCATAGAAGCGAGGCGACCACGCTCACCAGGACACATGTGGCCAGCGGAAAATAGAAGCTGAAGCTGTCTCTTTTTATGGGGATGTCGCCCGGCAGATTGCCTGTCCACCCGAAAGACCCCGGATGGCGCGAAGCAAGGAGAAGACCCGCTCCCAAGAGAACGAGCACAAGCCCGGCAACTATCAGCGCCTTGCCCGCAAAACCCACGAAACCGATCCTCCCCGGCGTTTAAAAATAGGTTCTGCTCTCCTTCCTGGAGAGGCTCTCCTTGCTCTCGTTGTTCTTGGAAAGGACCGCGTGAAACAGCGGCGACATGTCGGAGACCGACAAGACCTCGTCCGGACAGATGTACACGCAGCGCAGACAAAGGATGCACTTATCGGTATCAGCTTCACCAGTCTCCGCGCATATCGCCCGGGTGGGACATTGTTCTTCACATTCCATGCACATGCTGCAATCCTCGCCTTGCCGGGAGGGGAACTGTTTGACGACGAGCTTCATGCCGGCTTCGGTCTGGTCCAGGGTCTCGTAATCCTTGCCCGCAGGAAACTCGCCGGGTACCGGCGGGTCCGTCTCCTTCAGACGCTCGAGGTTTTTTTCGGCAAACTCTTTGGCAACATCGAAATCAGACCGGTCAGGCCGGTCCTCCAATGCCTCCCATCCCGCGATGTTAAAGGTATGCCGCGCCAGGAACTCCGCAGAGGACACCAGCTTGAATCCTCGCGACTCGAGTATCTCCCGCGTGGACAGATGGGCAGGATGTACCTCGATGCCGCCGTAGGTGAAAAAGGTCGCGCACCTTCTGCCTTCGCCGTCCAAAGTGGACAGCCACTCCCGCATCACCCGCGGAGCGCGGTTGGCATATACCGGGAAGCCGAAAACCACAGCGTCAAAGCCTTGCAGGGAAAACCTCTGCCGGGCATCAAAGGGTGTTATGTCCATGGTCTCGACCTCGGGGCCTTGCTCGGACATGGCGCCGCTTATGACCTCGGCCAGGCGTGCAGTGGCGCCCGAAGCAGAGAAGTAAGCCACCAGAACCTTCATCTTGTCCTCCTTCTTACTGCAGAAATAAAAAAATCTCTTAAAAACAGGAAAACACACCGTAAAGGTATTGACAAGCTCTGAGCACGATGATTACAAAAAAGCGTTGCAGTAATACATCCTATTCCCTACCATAAGGATAACCATGAAGGTCAAGCTTGCCAGGACTGCGGGCTTCTGCATGGGTGTGCGGAGGGCGGTCAACAAGACCCTGGACACCGCGCGGAACTGTTCGGGCCCGATTTATACGCTGGGCCCGTTGATCCATAACCCCCAGGTGGTGGAGATGTTCGCTTCGCAGGGAGTCCAGGTTGCGGAAGATGTTCCCTCCGAGGGAACGGTGGTCATCCGCTCCCACGGGGTAAGCCCCGAGGTCCGCGAAAAGCTGGAAGAACGGGGCGTGGACGTAGTTAACGCCACTTGTCCCCGTGTCGCCCGGGTGCAGGGCCTGGTTCGTTCCCACCACAAGCGGGGGTTCATGGTGGTGCTCCTCGGCGACCCCGGCCATGCCGAGGTCGAGGGGATCAAGGGCTACGCCGAAGGCCGGGCATACGTCATCCGCTCCGCGGCCGAGGTCTCCTCGCTTCCGGATTCAGACAAGGTTTGCCTGGTGGCCCAGACCACCCAGGAGCGCGAGGTTTTCGAAGAGGTGGCCCGGGCGATGCGGGACCGCTTCAACAGCCTTGGCAAGGACGACCTGGTTGTCGCCGACACCATCTGCGACTCGACCCGCAACCGGCAGGAAGAGGTCCGGCGCCTTTCCGGCAAGGTTGACGCCATGGTCGTTGTAGGCGGGAAAGAGAGCGCCAATACCAGGCGGCTGGCAGATGTCGCCCGAGAAGCGGGCGTTCCCGGTTTCCGGGTGGAGACCGAGGACGAGCTTGGTCCGGAAGAGCTCTCCCGTTTCAACGTAGTAGGCCTTACCGCGGGGGCGTCGACACCCAACTGGATGATCCGAAGGGTTTATGAAAGCCTCCAGGACATAAGCCCCCGCCGGACCGGGTGGACCATGCTGAAAGGCGCGATCAAGTGGATGGTCATGTCCAACCTGTACGTGGCACTGGGAGCGGGAGCGCTGACCCTGGCCGCGGCAAGGATGCAGGAGAGATGGCCGGATATACGCATTATGTCGGCCAACGTGCTCTTCGTGTTCGCAGTCCATACCCTGACCCTGATGATGGACACTGGTGCGCTTTCTTTGAACGTGCCCGCCCGGGCCAGGTCATTTACCCGCTACCGGCAAAGATGGATTTTGGCAAGCATAGCCGCGCTGCTTGTGACTTTTACGCTGGGCTTTATCACCAACGCGCTTTACGGCGTTCTGCTTACCGGCCTGGCCCTCATCAGCCTAGTGTATCCGGTGAGGATAGCCAGGCTCCGCAGGCTCCCGGTGCGGTCCCTGGCCGAGGTCCCGGCGAGCAAGGACGTGTTCATGGCAGCGGGCTGGTCGTTCCTTATCGTAATTTTGCCTTTTTTCGCCAGTCCTGCGGCGGCGGTCTCCATTCCCGCGGCTGCGGCAGCCTTCCTGATGATCGGCGGACTGGTGTTTGTAAGGGCACTGCTGCGGGACTTCCGCGACATCCAGGCCGACCGGATGATCGGCCGGGAGACACTGCCCATCGCACTGGGGACCCGCCGGACGCGGCTGACCATCTATATCACCCTCTTGGGGGTGGGGGTCTTCATGGTGCCTGCTACCGCTTTGGGAGGCATTCCTTCTCCAATGGGGTATGCCCTGCTTTTGCCGCTGGCATATGCAGCAGCGTGCGTGCCCCTGTTTACCAGGCAAACCATACTCCAGGGGTTTGGCGCGGAGTTTATAATCGACGCCGCTTTTCTGATAGCGGGAGCAGCGGCCCTGGTCCCTTGAAGAAAAAGTAGCAAAGCAAAGGACATGAAGGAGTAAACGATGAGATACCTGGTCACCGGCGCGGCGGGATTTATCGGCAGCCATCTTTGCGAGCGGCTTATTCAGGACGGCCATTTTATGCTCGCGGTGGACTGCTTTACCGACTACTACTCGCGGGATCTGAAAGAGTCCAACATGGTGTCCTTCCGCCGCCACTCCAGGGTCGAGTTTCTGGAAGACGATATCAATGAAATGGACCTGCCTGCCTTGTTCGCGGAATGCGACGGCGTGTTCCATCTCGCCGCCCAGGCAGGGGTCCGGGCGAGCTGGGGCAAGAGCTTCGACCACTACCTCCAAAACAACATCCGGGCCACCCAGCGGGTATTGGAGGCCGTCCGCGAGCTTTCCGGCCCGCGCATAGTATACGCCAGCTCGAGCTCGGTCTACGGAGACACGGACGATCTTCCCCTTGGGGAGACCTCGATTACCAGGCCGCGCTCACCCTATGGCGTGACCAAGCTCTCCTGCGAGGCGCTTGCCGACCTTTATCTGGCCAACTACGGGGTGGACGCAGTAGGGCTCCGCTACTTTACGGCCTACGGTCCCCGCCAGCGGCCGGACATGGCGTTCCACCGTTTCATCCGGGCGCTTCTTCGCGATGAAGAGATCATGATCTACGGCGACGGCAAGCAGAGCCGTGACTTCACCTATATTTCGGACATAGTTGAAGGCACGGTCCGGTGCATGGAGTATGGCAAGGCGGGCCGGTCTTATAACATCGGCGGCGGACATCGGACGGTGTTGAAGGACGCCATAGACCTGCTGGCAAAGATCATTGGCAAGGAGCCCCGGCTCAGTTACGAAAAGGCACAGAAGGGAGACGTCAGGGACACTGCCGCGGACACGTCCCTTTTGGAAAAAGAGGTTGGCTTCGCTCCAGCCACCTCGTTGGAGGACGGCCTTCGCGAGCAGGTAAAATGGCAGAGGTCTCTTGATTATTAGACAACCTGGTGTTTTGTCAAGATTAGAATTACGCATA
>CAYQTK010000065.1:0-2409 GCA_964420375.1 uncultured bacterium | reverse complement strand
CCGCTCGCACACTATGCGTCAGTGTAAGCTTGACAAGACAGTGGAGACAAAGGAGGACCGGACATGACGGAGCTTAACCGCAGGACAATGATGGGAATTGCGGGAATTCTTTCTGCCGGCGTGGCAACGGGACTTCCGGAGCCGGGCGCCGGCAAGACCGGCAAAGCAGGCTATACCCTGCCCGCGCTTCCTTACTCGCTGGACGATCTCGAGCCGCACCTGGACTCCCTGACCTTGAAAATCCACCACGACAAGCACCACGCCGGTTACGTAAAAGGGCTCAACAACACCCTGGAGAGGCTGGAAGAAGCGCGGAAACAGGGCTCACAGGAGAACGTGCGCAAGCTTTTGCGGGCGCTCGCTTTTCACGGCTCCGGCCACGTGCTGCACACGCTTTACTTCGACAACCTCTCGCCCGAGCCGGGCAAGCCGGAGGGCGCGCTGGCCCGGGCGATCAAGGACAACTTCGGCGGCCGCTCCGCCATGGAGGGCGAGCTTTCCGAAGCGGCGCGCACGGTAGCGGGCAGCGGCTGGGCGGTGCTCTCCTATGAGCCGCTGGGGGGCCGGCTTTTAGTACTTCAGATCGAAAAGCACGAGAACCAGGTATTTATGGGAACCATACCGCTGGTGGCGGTGGACGTGTGGGAACACGCTTATTACCTTAAGTACCAGAACCGACGCGACAAGTACGTGGACGCCATCATGAAGGTCCTTGACTGGAAGAAGGTTGGCGAGCGTTTCGACAAGGCCCGCAAGCTTTAATGCTTTATCGCATGACTAATGTGTTGTGCGAGCGACTTTAGTCGTGACTTCCGTTGCCCCTAAGTCAGGTCTTTTGTGATGCGATCATAACCTCTTGACGGAAAAAGCAGGCAAGGAGAGGCAAATGGAGGAAGACATTTTCCGGCTGGTGCAGGTGGAGGACTACGAAAAGTACGTGGGCGCCGAGACCGTCGAGCGCCTTTACCAAAAGGCCCGCCCGCTCCGGGACTTTCACGTGACCAATGTCAACTCGACCTATTACGGCGGGGGCGTGGCCGCGCTTTTGGCTTCGATGGCCCTGCTTATGAACAGCCTGGGCATAAGAACCGGCTGGCGGGTGTTGCAGGGCACGCCGGACTACTTCTCGGTGACTAAAAAGATGCACAACGCCCTGCAGGGAGACACGGTAAACCTTACCCGGAGAAAGCAGGAAATCTACGAGAAGGTGGTGTTCGAGAACGCGGTCCGCAACCATCTCGACCACGATTTTGTTATCATCCACGACCCGCAGCCGCTTCCCATGATCCAGCATTACAACAAGAAAGGACCGTGGATATGGCGTTGTCACGTGGACCTGACCGCGCCCGACCCCGGGTTGTGGCAGTACCTGCGACAGTTCATCGAGAAGTATGACGCGGTTATCCTGAGCCTGGAAGATTACAAGCAACGGCTTGACACTCCGCAGGTGTTCTTTATGCCGGCAATTGATCCTTTCTCCACCCAGAACATGGACCTTGACGACGCCGAGGTCGAGGAACGTCTCAAGCATTACGGCATTCCCACGGACCTTCCCCTGGTGGTCCAGATATCCCGGTTCGACCGCTGGAAGGACCCGGAAGGCGTGATCTACGCCTTTAAACAGGCCCGCAAAGAGGTTGACGCCACCCTGGTGCTTCTGGGCAACGTGGCCACCGACGACCCGGAGGGTCCCCAGGTTTACCAGTCGGTCCTGAGCCACCAGGAGGACAGGATAATAATACTCAGCGTGCAGGACAGCGCACTGGTGAACGCACTGCAGAGACGGGCGGCAGTGGTGTTCCAGAAGTCCTTGCGGGAAGGTTTCGGGCTTACCGTTGCCGAGGCCATGTGGAAGACCACTCCCGTAATCGGCGGCAACGTGGGAGGAATCCGTTACCAGATCGAGGACGGAGTCAACGGGTTTCTGGTATCGTCGGTTGACGAAGCCGCGGACCGGCTGGTCCGGCTTTTAAAAGACGAAAAGCTCCGGGAAGAGATGGGCGCAAAAGCCCGGGAGACGGTAAGGAAGAACTTCCTCTTGACCCGGTACCTCGAGCAGTACCTGGACATGATGAACTCCTTCGAGACGGCGTACAAGCTCCGGATGTAAGGGGTTGCCATAAGTGCTGGTTAGCGGCCTAGTGCTCTGTCACTCGAAAAAAGGGGAACGGATCCAATGCAGATCGCGGCTAAAGCCGCTCGCACGATTATTTTCTATTCCCCAAAAAGCTATTTTCTATTCCCCAAAAAGCTTTTGACAAAGCACTAGTGTTTTGTCAAGCTTACACTGACGCATAGTGTGCGAGCGACTGATATCGCGACTAAAAAAGCCTGTTTAAAAAAGGTTCAGCCCGGAAAATGCATGTTTTATATGTTAGTGTTTTCGATGCTGTATTTGACTTTACGTAT